>JAEEHY010000299.1 GCA_016281085.1 Lachnospiraceae bacterium | reverse complement strand
GTAAAAGAAACAGATGAGATTGGATCAAGAAGATCAAAAAGATTAAGAAGATTAAGGAACGGAGAAGTAAAATGGCAGAAGCATACAATCACAGAGCTGTCGAGAAGAAATGGCAGGAATACTGGGAAAAGAATGAGACATTTAAGACGGATGTTTGGGATTTTTCCAAGCCCAAATACTATGCGCTTGATATGTTCCCCTATCCTTCGGGAGTGGGACTTCATGCAGGACATCCGGAAGGATATACGGCTACTGATATCATGTCCAGGATGAAGAGGATGCAGGGCTTCAATGTGCTTCATCCAATGGGGTATGATTCCTTCGGACTGCCGGCAGAACAGTATGCCGTAACTACCGGTAATCATCCAAACGGCTTCACACAGGAGAATATTGAGACCTTCAGCAAGCAGCTTAAGGAGCTCGGTTTCGATTATGACTGGAGCAAGATGCTGGCTACGTCGGATCCCAAGTTCTACAAATGGACACAGTGGATATTCAAACAGCTGTATCTTGACGGATATGCCAAATATATTGATATGCCGGTCAACTGGTGTGAGGAGCTTGGAACGGTTCTTTCCAATGATGAGGTTATAGACGGCAAGTCGGAGCGCGGCGGCTATCCGGTTATCCGTAAGAACATGAAACAGTGGGTCATCGACCAGCCCGCCTTCGCTGAGAAGCTTCTTGAAGGACTTGATGAGATAGACTGGCCGCAGTCCACCAAGGAGATCCAGAGGAACTGGATCGGTAAGTCGGAAGGCGTTGAGGTTGATTTTGAAATAGTAGGCGGAGGCCAGTTCTCAATATACACAACCTGTATCGAGACTATTTACGGTATCACGTTTATGGTGCTTGCACCGGACGGAAAGATCGTTCAGGATCTGATGCCGCGTATTCAGAATAAAGAAGAGGTTCAGGCCTACATTGATGAGACTCTTAAGAAAAATGACATGGACAGGACCGAGCTTAACAAGACGAAGTCAGGATGTGAGCTTAAGGGTATTTCCTGTATCAATCCGGTAAACGGTAAGGAAGCTAAGGTCTTCATAGGAGATTTCGTGCTTGCAAGCTACGGTACCGGAGCTGTTATGGCGGTTCCTTCTCATGACCAGCGTGACTTTGAATATGCTCAGGCTCATAATATTCCCATGCTGCAGGTTATTGACGGACGTGATGTGAGTGAATGTGCTTTTGAGAAGCAGGATTATCTCGGTAAGGGATGTAAGCTCATCAATTCAGAGGAATTTAACGGACTTACCGTTGAAGAGGCCAAGGTGGCCATCACCGACAAGCTGGTTAAGATGGGAGTTGCAAGGAAGACTACGAACTACCATTTCAGGGAGTGGATCTTCGCGCGTCAGCGTTACTGGGGCGAGCCTGTTCCGGTTGTGCATATGGATGACGGAAGTATCCATGTGCTTGATGATGACGAGCTTCCGCTCATACTTCCCGAGCTTGAGGATTACAAGGGAAAGAACGGCAAGGCTCCTCTTGAAAACGCAACGGAATGGAAACAGTACGAGCATAACGGAATAAAGGGTGTGCGTGAGACTTCGACCATGCCCGGTTCGGCAGGATCGAGCTGGTACTTCTTAAGATATATCGATCCGGACAATGATAAGGAATTCGCCAATCAGGAACTACTTAAGCACTGGATGCCGGTAGACCTTTATATCGGAGGTCCCGAGCATGCGGTAGGACATCTTATGTATTCGCGTATCTGGAACAGATATCTGTATGATAAGGGTCTTGCACCAACAAAGGAGCCGTTTAAGAAGCTGGTTCATCAGGGTATGATCCTTGGTGAAAACGGTATCAAGATGGGTAAGCGTTTCCCTGAATATGTTGTAAATCCGAGTGATATTGTACGTGAGTACGGTGCCGATACCTTAAGGCTGTATGAAATGTTCATGGGACCGCTTGAGGTCAGCAAACCATGGAGCCAGCAGGGTGTTGAGGGCGCAAGGCGTTTCATTAACCGTGTATGGAGCTTCTTTACGGAGCCTGCAAATATCGTTGATGAGGCAGTACCTTCACTTGACAAGCTGTATCATAAGACGGTTAAGAAGATAACGGATGATTTCGAGAAGCTTGCCTTCAACACAGCCATTTCACAGATGATGATCTTTGTAAATGCACTGTATAAGGAAGGAAAGTGCCCGAGAGAATATGCTGACAGCTTCGTTAAGATGTTCTCATGCATCTGCCCGCATGCAGGAGAGGAGATTTGGGAGAAGCTTTCCCATGACAATACGCTTGCATATGAACCGTGGCCTTCATATGATGAGGCTATGTGTAAGGACGATACTGTTGAGATCGGAGTTCAGGTTAACGGTAAGGTAAGAGGAACGGTCGAGATAGCAGTGGATGAGGACAAGGACGAAGCGCTCGGTAAGGCGAAAGCAGTTGAAGCCGTGGCAAGGCTCATGGAAGGAAAATCAATCGTTAAGGAGATCTACGTTCCCGGTAAGATAATAAATATCGTTGTGAAATAAGGAACGGATTAAAGGTTGGATGGATCCAATACAGCAAAAGAGCCTGTTCTGAATATTTACGTAATGCTAATATAAAATACCCCGGCAGTTTGTATACTGCCGGGGTGTTTACTTCACTTTCGATTTGTCAGCCATCGCCTGTAATTCGTAATAATTTTCAAGTCGTCAGCCATTGCCTGCAATATTTATTCAACTTCCACATCCGTGTAGCTTGCACTCCATTCCGATATTTTTCCGTCTGCCTTCATCTTTTCGAGTGCGCTGTTTATCTGATCAAGAAGCTCGGTGTTTCCCTTCTTTACAGCGATACCGTATTCCTCTTTTTCGAAAGCTTCGGGATCCTCGACGATCTTAAGGTTCGGATTATCCTTTACGTATTTCTGTGCTGTAGCAGAGTCAATTACTACAACATCGCATTTACCGTTGTTAAGCTCCAGTATTGCTTCGGTTCCTTTCTTGAACGCTTCATAGTCGTATCCGAGATCCTGTACACACAGCTCGCCGGTGTAACCCTGGATGACTACGATCTTCTTGCCTTCCATATCGGAAGCCTTCTTTATGTCTGAATTACCGTCTACGATCATTACCTGGGTTGCCTCGTAATAGGGTATTGAGAAATCGACCGCCTGAGCCCTTTCTTCGGTTATTGTCATGCCTGAGATAACTGCATCGACCTGTCCGTTCTCAAGAGCTATGAGCAATGCATCAAATTCCATGTTCTCGATCTGAATGAACTTCCCGGTCTGCTTGCCTATTTCATCGGCAATCGCCATATCAATTCCGTCATATTCACCGATCACGCCGGATGAGGCGACAAATTCAAACGGCGGGAATTCCGCATTGGTTCCTATCTTGAGGTTCCCTGATCCTGAACCTCCGGATCCGCAGCCGCAGAGAAGAGTAGCGGCTGTTGTTACACTTAATAGTAGACTGATAAATTTCTTCATGATTTCCTCCCTATTCATTTTGTGAAATTGTCGTAACTATTCAGAACAGGCTCAAAATACTTCGTATTTTTCGCTGTTTTGGATTCTTATAAAACCTTGCTAAGGAATGCTATGGTCCTTTCGTGTTTGGGATTTGTCAGTACTTCAACGGGATCACCCTTTTCAAGCACCTTGCCTTCGTCGATGAACAGAAGACGTGTCCCAACCTCTCTTGCAAAGCCCATCTCGTGTGTTACAACCACCATTGTCATTCCGTTCTTCGCAAGCTTCTTCATTACATCCAGAACCTCGCCGACCATTTCGGGATCGAGAGCTGAGGTGGGTTCGTCAAAAAGCATGATCTCCGGTTCCATGGCAAGAGCGCGTGCTATCGCTATACGCTGTTTCTGTCCGCCGGAGAGAGAAGAAGGATATACATCAGCTTTTTCTGACAGTCCGACTATTTCGAGCAGTTCGGCAGCCTTGGCATCTGCCTGTTCCTGCGTCATTTTTTTGAGTTTTACCGGAGCCAGAGTTATATTCTCCCGTACCGTAAGATGGGGAAAGAGATTGAAGTGCTGGAATACCATACCCATTTTCTGACGGAGCTTGTCGACATCTGTTCCGGGAAGGTTGATCTGTTCGCCGTCTATATACACTTCACCCGCATCCGGGATTTCAAGAAGGTTAAGACAACGCAGGAAGGTACTTTTCCCCGAGCCGGATGGCCCTATAACGACTACGACTTCGCCTTCCTCTATCTCCTCTGTAATGCCACGGAGTACGGTTATGTTATTAAAACGTTTGCATAGATTGTGTACCTTTATCACAGGTGCTCCTCCTTAGCCTGACTTCCTGAGCTTCGCTTCATACTTGCTCAGCGCAACGGTAAGAAGCCTGATAAGAATAAAGTATATGACTGCCGTTCCCACAAGAGGCATAAATGCTTCATAGGTTGCACTCTTTATGAAATCGCCGGCCTTTTGAATATCCATAAGGCCTACGTATCCGACGATGGCTGTTTCCTTTATGAGAGTTATGAATTCATTACCCATCGCGGGGAAGATATTCTTAACCGCCTGCGGAATAATTATATACAGCATTGTCTGTTTGGAATTGAGTCCGAGCGATCTGCCGGCCTCTGTCTGTCCTTTGTTTATTGAAAGGATCCCGGCTCTTATTATCTCGGAAACATATGCACCGGAATTGATACCGAAGGCGATGGCTGCGATTATCCATTTGGCCCAGTTGATGCTGGCGAAAATAACGAAATAGATGATCATCAGCTGGGTAACAGAGGGCGTTCCTCTTATGACATTGGTGTATAGCCTGCCTATCATGTTTAACGGCTTCTTTTTCGAAAGATTGCAAAGAGCTATAAGGAAGCCCAGCAGGATACCTATAACGACTGCAAGAAGCGAGACCTTAATGGTTACTCCGATGCCGCTCAGTAAGAGCTTGTATCTGTCTTCATATATAAAGCATTTATAGAATTTCTCGCCTACTGAGGACAATAATAAGGTCATTTTCTCTCCTGTCTGTTTCCGTGAATAACAACAGATACATAATAACGCAAACGAGGTGTGTTTTTCAATAAGAAGAATGATTTTTATGATTTTAAGACAAAAGATTTAAGCCGGTCTTTTGATTTTTGTGGGAAATCATGGGATCGCATATAAGGGAATTGCACAATATATATGCATAATCCCTTGTTTTTTTCACAATATATAGTTATAATAGCAATGTATGCACAGAGATATGGTAACTGTTAAGGGCAGTACATATATTTGAAATATGAATCGTCAGATGTGACACGAAGCCGGTTCTTTATGGCTTGTAAGGGCATATTTGACAAATATTAAGAGTATAATCAACAGGAATTAAGGGGAAATGGGAAATACGAAAAAACGCAGGCCTGACAGAAGGGAGAAGGCAAGACGTTTATTAAGGTTCTTTTTTGGACTGACAGCAGCAGCTTCGCTCGGTTATTTCGCGTTCTACTACTACATGTCGGGCGGTTCCTCCGCCAATGCGAACAACCTGGCCGAGCTTAAGGATAAAGCTCCGGTGGCAAAGGGTACCGGTGGAACACAGGTCATGCATCTGACAGTGGATGAAGAGGCGCCGGAGGTCCTTGACGAATTCAAGACACTGCTTTTGAAGAATAAAAATATCGTAGGCTGGATACAGATAGAAGACACACCGGTTGACTATCCTGTGCTTCAGTCGGCTAATGAGGAGTATTATCTGGATCACAATTTCGAGCAGGAGAAGGATAACAACGGCTCCATATTTATCGACAAGGAATGCAGTATATGGCCGAGGAGCCAGAACATCATCATTTACGGACACAACATGAAGTCCGGTAAGATGTTCGGAAGCCTTGATAAATACAAGGATAAGGGCTATTGTGAGAAGCATCCCGTGATCAGATTTGATACGCTGTATGACAGTGGTGAATACAGGGTCATGTATGTATTTAACGAGATCGTTCACGAGGAAGCGGAGGTTGCTTTTAAATACTATCAGTTCATCGATGCCAATTCCGCACAGGAATACCGCTCCAATATGAAGGAAATGGCTGAAATGTCACTGTATGATACCGGGGTTGAATCATATTACGGAGACAGTCTGATCACTTTGTCGACGTGCGACTATTCCGAGGGAGCGGAAAGGTTCGTTGTCGTGGCAAAGAAGGTTGATTAAAAATAAGGGGTGTGAATAATGGCAGTTAAGGGCAAAAGAAAGAAAAGGCGCTTCAGGCTTAAAAGAAGAGCAAGGATGACCATTGCGTCATTGCTGCTTGTTTCCGCATTGATCGTATCACTAATTCCCACACAGACAACTACACAGGCATATGTGGATCCGTCGGTAGACGTGATGTCGCTGGATGCTGTTCTGAGTAATTATTCCGTATTTTCCGATGCGGATACATCGGTAACTGCTGATCAGGGCAGCGACACTTATGTGGCTTTTCCCATCGGTGACGAATATGTTATCACGGATTACAGCGGAACTCCTCACAGCTATTATACGATAAATGAAAGCGGTATGACCGGAACCGCTGCGGTTCCCCTCTTCGTTATGGGGACGAAGACTGTCGAAGGCGGAACATACAACGCATTGACAGATTATATCGGGTACAGAAATGCTTACAATACCGATACGATAGATATGACAAGAAATGTCTGCTATAACGGCAGACAGGAGGGGGAACTTCGAGCCTTTTACGAAAAGGGTGAGGAAGGAAAGGTCTATTACTGTGAGGAGCAGTATAAGCCTGAAACGGATAATATCGGAAACAATTACAATATACTTCATATGATGAAGCACCAGCTTAACTTCGATCCTCAGGATCAGGAGGCTGTTGACTGGTGCAATGCCCATCCTGATCCGGAAGCCGATGACTGGTACGGGCATTTCGGTATCATTGCGAGCACGGGTGAGGATATAGGGAATCTCTGCTTTGATAAGTGCGGCGTTGATTATATCTGCGACAATGCCTTTGAGGATACCATGGTTAGTACCATTATGCTCCCTGAGGATCTGTATGAGCTGGGTAACGGCACATTTAAGAACTGCGGCAACTTAAGCGAGGTTCATATCGGTAATAAGGTCAGTTCGATAGGACGTGAGTGTTTTGCCGGTTGCGGAAGCCTCGGTTCCATAAATATAGGTGACTGTTCATATCTTGATACCATAGGAGACGCTGCCTTTGCGGGGTGCGGCTTCGGATCGCTCCAGCTTCCGAACAGTCAGGTGCTGACGATTGGAGCGGGCGCCTTTTACGGATGCTACAATTTCAACGACTCGATAGACCAGACACAGGGAATATTTGCCAAGTTTGCCAACTCGGGCTATACGGGAACTGTCAACATAGGCCCGTATGCCTTCGCCAACTGTACATCTCTGACAGATATGGCGATGTATAAGAAATT
>JAEEHY010000298.1 GCA_016281085.1 Lachnospiraceae bacterium | reverse complement strand
TATCTCAAAACACTTTTAGAAAAACAAGGGTATAACGTCGAACTGCGATTTGCCGATAACAACATATTACACCAGATCAATGACATACAGGTTCTTATAGCGGATGACGTTGATATACTCTTTGTTGTGCCGATAGACGGCAGCACTTTGTCAAGAACACTGGAAGACGCAAAGATCAAAAATATTCCCGTCATCTCTTATGATACGCTCGTCATGAACTCAGACGCTGTAGACTGCTATGTTTCCTTTGACAATTACAGGGTAGGTGCTCTACAGGGACAGTATATAGTTGATTCACTCCGTCCGGACGAAACTGACGACACTTATAATATCGAACTTGTTACAGGCGATCCGGCAGACAATAATGCCAAGTTCTTCTTCCGGGGTGCGATTGACGTATTGCAACCATATATAGATTCAGGTAAATTCATCGTCCCATCGGGCAAAACTTCTTTTGATCAGGTTTCAACGCCGTTATGGTCGATGGATCTGGCATTTCGAAATATGCAGAACACCCTCGCATCTTATTATTCTGATAAAAAGCGGCTTGATGCCGTTATGTGCTCAAATGACCTGTTGGGACTTGGCGTACTTAATGCCATCCAGTCGGATTATATGGGTAAAAATATACCTGTCGTAACCGGACAGGACGGAGATATTGCTGCTCTAAGGAGCATAATTGACGGAAAGCTGTCCATGACGGTATATAAAAATGTCGGGAATGAAGCGAAGGTTGCGGTATCGGTTGCTACTGCCATACTTGAAGGTAAGGCTATTGACGAATCTCTGCTTAAAGACCTTCCGGCAGAATGCGTTTTTGATACGGAGTCATATGATAACGGTATCAAAAAAGTACCTTCATTTCTTCTGGTGCCCGAAGCGATTAATGCCGAAAACATTGACACACTTACGAAAGACGGAGCATACGTGTGGGACAAAAACGGCAAATATCTCATTTCCGCACCTTAACGGAGGAACAATTGACTGATTATATTCTTGAAATGAACAATATAAACAAGAGCTTCGGGAAAGTAAAAGCGCTCGAGAATGTTAATCTGAAGGTCATACGCGGCCAGATACATGCTCTTATAGGTGCAAACGGCGCGGGCAAATCAACCCTGATGAACATTTTGAGCGGAGTATATCCTTACGGAAGCTACAGCGGAGAAATAATCTTTGATGGCAAAACATGCTGTTTTAAAGGACCTGCTGACAGTGAAAAAAACGGTATTGTGATCATACACCAGGAGCTGGCACTTATTCCCGGAATGTCCATAGGTGAGAATATGTTCCTCCGCAATGAACGCAGGGATCGTTTCGGCATAGACTGGGACCGGACGTTTAAGGAAGCGCAGGAACACTTAAAGACAGTAGGACTGTATGATGATGCCCGTACTCTTGTAAGAGATCTCGGTACCGGAAAACAGCAGCTGGTCGAGATAGCCAAGGCTCTGGCAAAGAACGCCAGACTTCTTATACTTGACGAACCCACATCCTCACTTAATGATGAGGATTCCAGAATGTTGCTTGATCTCCTGCTGGAAATGAAAAACAAAGGACTGACTTCAATAATAATATCTCACAAATTAAGTGAGCTTTCCTATTGTGCCGACAATATGACCATACTGCGCGACGGAACAACGGTGGAGACACTATCCAACAGGGATCATAACATCGATGAGAACCGTATAATACGCGGTATGATCGGACGCCCTTTGGAACAGCGCTTCCCGGACAGGGAACATAATATAACCGATGATATCACGTTCAGAGTCGAAAACTGGACAGTGATCGATCCTGCCTACAAAGATAAAAAAGTGGTTAATAACGTCTCGTTTCATGTAAAGAAGGGAGAAATCCTGGGGATGTTCGGTCTGCAGGGTGCGGGCCGGACCGAGCTTGCCATGTCTCTGTTCGGCAGGTCATTCGGAATCAAGACAAACGGCAATATGTGGATAAACGAAAAAGAATGTGACCCGAAGGATGCCAAAGAAGCATTAAAAAACGGACTTGCATATGTCACGGAGGACAGGAAAGCCAACGGACTTGTACTAATACAGAGTATAGCGAGAAACACTACAATGTCCGGCCTTGAGAAGATCACCCGACACAGGATTGTGGATACCGATATGGAAAGAGCCGTAACCAAGCAATATATGGACAGGCTTCATACAAAAGCAAACTCAGTATTGGAAAAGGTGCAAAATCTGTCCGGTGGTAACCAGCAGAAAGTCCTGTTGTCCAAATCGATGTTCACAGATGCCGATATCCTCATAATCGACGAGCCGACGAGAGGAATTGATGTAGCCGCAAAGCATGAGATATATGATATCCTCGGCAAGCTTGCGCAATCCGGCAAGAGCATCGTGATGATCTCATCTGAAATGTCTGAATTACTCGGAATGTGTGACAGATTATATGTTATGAACGAGGGCAGCATTATAGCGGAATTTCCCATTGCCGAAGCAACACGCCAAAAGATCATGGAAAAGATCATAAAGCATGATACACATATGAGGAGTTTTGAAAATGAATATTATTAAGATGGTACGGAATAATTCACTTCTTGTTTCACTAATTGTCGTATTCGGATTTTTTGCCCTGATCACAAACGGAAGAATTCTTGCACCGCAGAATATATCCAATCTGGTATTACAGAATTCTTATGTGCTTATTATGGCCTGCGGTATGCTGCTGTGTATCCTGACGGGCGGAAATGTGGATCTTTCCGTGGGCGCCATTGTCTGCATGATAGCCTGTGTGGCAGCCGAACTTCTTTCAGCAGGCATCAGTTCCATGGCAGTTATCCCACTGTGTCTGCTTCTTTCGTTAGTTGCCGGTGCATGGCAGGGTTTCTGGATAGGATATATGCGTATACCATCATTTATCTGTACACTTGCCGGAATGTTTGTTTTCAGGGGAATTGGACGTGAAATTACAAATACTCAGACAATAATAATAAATGACCGCAGGTTCTTTGATATATTCACAGCCTATATCTCTGTTCCCGGAATTGATTCCTCAGATGTAAAGTGGTCTGCCATTGCAGTCGGTGCCATTGTATCAATTCTCGTTATAGTCTATACGTATTTATCACGTTCAAGAAAATCCGGCAAGGGATATGAAATAAATTCTCTGAAGTTCGATATTACAAGGGTTGTAGCAATAGATGCCTTAATTATGGCATATTCGTGGAAAATCGCACATTTCCGGGGAATATCTGTAATGCTTATATGGGTAATAGTGATCGTCGGCTTCTACTGGTATCTGACAACCAAATCACTGACCGGCCGATATTTCTACGCAGTCGGAGGTAATGTCAACGCCGCCGAACTTTCCGGCATAAATACGAAAATGATCTACTTCCTTGCCTATACATCAATGGCTCTTTTATCAGGACTTTCAGCCCTTATAGTTGCGGCACGCGTCGGTTCCGTAAACGGAGACTTCGGCAACTCATTTGAAATGGACGCCATAGGAGCCTGCTTTATAGGCGGTGCTTCTGCTGCCGGCGGAAGCGGGAGCATTCCCGGTGCCGTTATGGGAGGACTTCTTCTGGGCGTGATAAACCAGGGTATGTCCATTATCGGTCTTGATAACAACTGGCAGTATATGGTAAAGGGTGCGGTACTTATGTTCGCTGTAGCATTTGATGTGATTTCGAGCAGGAAAGTTTCGAAAGGTTAAGATAAACCCGGACAATTATTAAAGACAAACCTTAATTCCGCACGGTCAATCTTATCAGCCATGAGTTTTTCTGTAACATACATACCTTAAATATGCGGTAAAAGCACTCAGAAACCATGTAATTCCGACCGACCACCATATTCCCCACAATCCGAATAACGGTAAGGTTGTCAGAAATATGGGGATAGTCAGTCTGCATATTACTTCGACTATGCCGTTAAGAAAAGCAAAGAATGCGTCTCCGATACCGTTCAGAACACCCCTCACTACATAGATTACCCCCAGAAAAACATAGAACAGGCTCGTAATACGAAGTGACATTGCTCCCATATCTATCACATCTGCTTCATTGACAAAAATTCTTACTATACCCTTGCTGAACAACTGCATCACGGGAAGCATAACCAGTGTAAATATGATCATAAGAAGCATACTTTTCCTAAATCCCAGAAATACCCTGTCATTCTTCCTGGCGCCATAATTCTGTCCGCAGAAGGTAGCCAATGAAGCTCCCAGTGTCTGATACGGCTGATGTATTATCTGTTCTATCCTGCTTGTTGCGGTAAATGCGGCAACCGCTACCGCTCCGAACCCGTTTACGACCTTTTGTAATCCCATACATGAAATGGCAATAAGCGCAAACTGAAGAGACAGCGGAACCCCAAGTCTGACCGAACGCCATATTATATCTCTGTTCAGACGGAAGTTTTCCCTGTCAAGTCTGAAGTATTCATTGGTCTTAAGCGCAAAGACAAGGCATGCCGCGCCTGATACAAGCTGCGATATCACAGTTGCTAATCCCGCTCCAAATACCCCCATATGAAACCTATAGACAAACAGTAAATCCAATACAGTATTAAAAAGACATGAAAAGACAAGAAAATACAGGGGTGTCCTGGAATCTCCCAGTGCCCTCAGCATGGAGGACGCATAATTGTACAGCGCAACAAAAACGATCCCTATACACTGGAGCCTCAGATAGATAAGGGCATCATCCATGATTTTCTGCGGTGTATCCAGCAAACCAAGTACAGGACCTGACATAAAAAAAGCAAGTATGCCGATAAACAGCGACATTCCACCCATCAGATATGCCGTGTTGGAAATACAATCTTTGATCCTTCTTTCGTTGCCTGTGCCGAAGAACTGTGCCGTAACTATCCCGCCACCACTTCCGATACCGTTACACAATGCAAAAAAGAGAAATGTTACTGATGAAGTAACACCGACAGATGCCAATGCATCGGCGGAAACAAACTTTCCTACTATAACCGAATCCACCACGTTATATACCTGCTGGAACAGATTTCCTATCAGCATCGGAATAGCAAACTTAATAAGCAGACTGACAGGATTACCCTCCGTCATATTCATAGTATGAGACTTAAATATATTTTTCTTCATATCCATTTTGCAACTACAATAAACGGGAACCCACTGTTTAAGCGGATTCCCGGATAATTTTGTCAGAGTACAAGTTCGTTTGTTTGTTTCATGCTCTGTTACTATTTTATGCCAGGCTGGAAATTTCTGCCCCTTAAAGGATAAATGACATTGCCCGACAATATAGTAATAATCTTGTAGTGTATTACATTATAATAAAATCAGTAGTGATGCGCAACAATAAATCTTGTACATATTACATTCTTCTCTTAATCACTTTGAATGTAAATCTCTTGGTTCCTCCATAGCCGTTCTTACCGCGTACCGTTACTGTTGCAGTTCCTATAAAGCGATTCCTTGTTACTGAGACCACCTCGAAGCACTCTTCACTTAAAGGTGCTGTTTCACCCGGCATTGTCAGCATATAATCCTGTTTGTATACCGGTCTGATCTCCTCTCCTGCATTACTGTAAAGAACTATCTTCCTTGGTGATAACACTGCCTTCTTTATATTCTTATCCGTTCCGTAAACACGATAGTAGCCGCTGAGCTGCGCTTCTCCCGTATACGGTCCGTTTTCACGGCTCTTTACATTGACTTTTACTTCGATAAGCGTATTGCCCGGTACGATCTCATCATCAGCTATCTTTTTATGCTCACCTTCTGCATAGTAATACTCGCAGTCTGCTATATTGTACTTGTATATATCCTTACTCTTGGATACCGTCTTGTCACCGTCACAGATGACCGGAAGTATCTTGAAATTGCCCGGTGTCTCCTTATACTTCTTATCTGTCGTCTGTACCGTCAATAAAGATACATCCTTCCTGGCAGTTTCGAAATATTCAACCACGGAACCGCTGAAGTATCCCATGAAATTGATCCTTGCTTTCGCCTTTTGACCAAGCCTCTTATTCCGGCTGTATGAAACGCTGTAATCCACGCCCTGTTTCAGCTCCGTTTCGTTGAACTTCACGGTTATCTTCGGTTCGGCACCGGATTTGACGAACAACGGATTCTCTTCTATCTGTACGGTCACCTTTGAATCACCGCTCTTAACATGATTTTTCACATTGTACGGCTGTACTGTTATCGGAGCACTTATTACCGAACCCTCATACTTACCCGTAAGTTCAAACATAAGTGCGAAAGAGCCTTCCTTCCTAAGCTGCGTATCATCAAAGTTATAGTCCTGACCTTCCGTAAGCTCTGTTTTTACACCATCCTTTTCTGTATAAAGAGTCACTTTACCGTATCCGGATTTATCCGAGGATGTATACAGATCATCCAGCGTCAATATACTTCCCGTATACTCAGGCTTTGTATTAAGACCGGCTATCTTAACATCGGCATCGATCTTAACAGGCTGTTCGTCCGATATTGTAAACCTGAAGTCCTCACTTCCCTTATAACAGCCACCCATTCCCTTCAATATGACCGCGGGAGAATCCATCTGAGTGGATGCCTGTGCAGCTTCTGTATTGTTCCTGTATTTAACCTTGTAATCCCTGCCTTCAGCCAGCCTTACATTACCATAAAACACATAGATCTCATCATTGAATATGATGCCTGTGGAAGTATAATTCCTGCTCACCTTAGTAATCTGTGGAGCATCAGAACGCCCGTAAACGGTATCATCACCGGTGAATACGAACCATATCTCGGGAGGGATTTCACTTACATCACCAAACAGCTTTTTGATATCCGGCAGATCTTCGAGATCACCCCAGTTGTCTATAGGTGGCTTAGCGGCTGTTACGGTAAGATTTATTGAATTAGAAGTAGATTTATATGATACTTTGTCAATACCAAAAATGAAAGCTTTAACCTCATAGTTTCCAACTTCCAAAATACCGGTATTAATACTTGCGGGAGTGTCGAATGCATCCGGAAACGCCGTAAATGCTCCTGTTTCTCCGGCAACCCTGTATCCCCATCGTATACCTGTTATATCAGCATCTTCCGGCTTGTATGATAACGATGCGTCAAACGACTTCCCTCTCTCAACGGTCACTTCAGTGTCGGAAGTGATCTTAGCACTTGCTACAGGTATCCCTGTCGGCGTAGGTGTCGGTTCCCCGGTCGGTGTAGGCGTGGGCTCTCCGGTCGGTCCCGGCGTCGGCGTAGGTGTCGGTTCTCCGGTCGGTTCCGGTGTTGGTATCGGCGTCGGCTCTCCGGTCGGTTCCGGTGTTGGTGTCGGCGTCGGCTCTCCGGTCGGTTCCGGTGTCGGTGTGGGCGTCGGCTCTCCGGTTGGCTCCGGTGTCGGTGTAGGTGTTGGCTCTCCGGTCGGTTCCGGTGTTGGTGTCGGCGTCGGCTCTCCGGTCGGTGTAGGCGTTGGTGTTGCTGTCGGCGTCGGAGTAGGAGTCGGTTCCCCGGTCGGCTCCGGTGTCGGAGTAGGTGTAGGTGTAGGAGAATACGGATCCTTCTCAAACACTGTTCCGGCTTCAGTGTTTACAGGTATCGCATGAAGTCCTTTCTCACCGGTGGATAAGTTTTTCCAATCACCCTCCGGCAATTTGATCTCCTCTTTGTTATTTGCGGGTGCCACTACAGCTTTCAGACTACTGCAGCCCTCTAACATATTTTCAAAATCAGAAACATTGGCAGTATCAAGCCCTCCTATATTCAGGAAATGCAATTTGGAACATCCCATACACATTGCATTCATATTTTTAACTTTCGACGAGTCTGTTTCATCAAAATCGACCTTTTCAAGGTTCTCACATCCACTGAAAAAACTTTGAAAAGTCGTTGCATCCTTCAAGTTAACTATTGCATATTTTATTTCATCGGTATATTCTTCCCAAGGCTTTTTTGCTTCCTGATCGGTAACCGTATAAGCATTTCCTTCACCACTGACAGTAAAAAAACCATCCTTGTCTATCGTCCACTTGGTCGATCCATATGTGCCGTCATGAATAATCTCGGGGTCTTCATCTGCATTTTCCTTATATTGAGTATTAAGGATATCCTTATCGGCATCCTTTTTGTTTGATTTCGCATCTTTATCTTTATCCCTTACGGCATTTTTTGTTTCAACTGTACTATTTTCTTCATCATCGATCAGAAGAACATCCGAACCTCTGACAGGCTCGGAATCCTCAGCCATATCATACAGTACATCTTTTGTAACCGTACGATCCGGCAATAATTCATCATCTGCAAAAACATTTACAGGGAAAGATGTTAATATCATTGCCGTTGCCAAAATACAACTTAGCTTCCTTGACCATATTCTTCGCATAATAACCTCCTGAAACAACTGTTTTCTGTCTGTACATATCAACCGCAGATCTGATATGACAGTTATGTATTTTTTATAAATATCACAAACCAACTTTAGTTTATCACTATTTATGTTGCGTTGCAATTCATTTGTGATGGATCTGTTTCTTACCACTGATCCGCACAAAGAATCCTGCATCTTTTGCTTTTTTCAGTAGTAGCAAATTACGATCCGTTGATAAAACCGTTTCAAACGTGAATTCTCTTTTTTGTTCCACCATTTTTCACGTAGCTCTTCCACTTTCTGAGCAGCCTCCATGTCAGAACAAAGAATTGTAGATTTTATATCATCGGCATTGATATATTCTCCTACCACCTTGGCCATACGGGTAATATTATACGGAAATCTCCCGTAAACTTGCATATTTGATCATCTGTGAACTTCTTTTTTTGCATCTATAATAACAGCCGTGTTTAGCAGATCTTTTATAGTATCATATTCTGAATTCTCTGCTGCCGTCTTA
>JAEEHY010000297.1 GCA_016281085.1 Lachnospiraceae bacterium | reverse complement strand
GGATATCCTTGCGGATGCAAGTTCACCCGGTAACCTCGTCACGCTATTGGATGAAACCCCTCCTTCCACATAAGGCATTTCACTCAGCACTGTTTTCTCATTGGCAGAACCGGCCACAAAGATATCGTAGTCACTTCCCACGATCCTGTCGGCATATTCACTGAAATCCTCCTGCTCTATTCCCGCACCGTCAATAAGCTTTCTGGCATCATCCGAATCATAGTAATCAAACTCAACATCATCGGTAAGGTCGAAGGCCTTCTCGTCAATATAACCCACCGTATCCGGTATTATGACGTTCCTCAGATTGTAACAGTCCGAAAAGGAATAAGCCTGAAGAGACTTAACATTGTATGGTATGACCACGTTGGTAAGTCCCGAACAGTTGGCAAAAGCATACTCCGGTATCTCACTCACCTTTGAAGAAATGGATACATCCGTGAGCTGGGGGGAACCCCAGAAGGCATATTCCTCAATGCTCTCAATGGATGAAGGCATATTGTACATGCCGCTTGTACGGCCTGCCAGATACTGTATGAGCTTCTTTCCGTCAGAAGTGTATAAAACGCCGTCAAGGCAGACGAATAACGTATTATAAGGATCTACGGTTATTTCGGAAAGTCTTTCACACTTTGCAAAAGCCGCAGAGCCTATCTGCTCGCATTTGTCCGGTATGTTTATATATCTTAAGTTACTGCAGCCCGAAAAAGCACTGGCTCCGATCGATTTAACGCCGCTTGGGATTACCACCTGCATAAGCTCCGGACAGTTCTCAAAAGCAGCAAAATCAATGTTTTTCACTGTATCAGGTATTATGACCTTCTTAAGCGATGTGTTGCCGGCAAAAGCTTCCTTGCCGATATTCCTCACACCGTTAAGGATAGTCAGATTCTCTTCTGTACCTGTATATCTGATCAGCGTATCACCATCCATCTCAAAATCACCGACTTTTGTTGATGCCTGCGATACCGATGCAGGCATACAAACGATCAGCACAGAAGTTATACACAAAAATATCGCTACAAACCTTCTAAATCTTTTCCCCATTTATCAATACCCTGATCCCTCTGTTTCAGTCATGATCCTCTGTTTCAGCCATGATCCCCTGCAAACATGAATAAGCTGTTATCCTCTCATCCTGCAGCCGCAAGCTCTTCCCTGTCCCTCTTAAGGAACATGAACAGCGCAGCTGCAACAAGGCCTATAACAAGGAACCACTTGGGATGTATCATGTCACCCGTCTTGGGTGTCGAATCAAGAGTTCCCGCAGCCGTGAGATTGTCCGTGTCAACATATATTACATAAGGCGAAAAATGCGTAGCCGTGAAATTCATGCAGGGCACAGAGTCGATCACGGTGAACTTCGGAGTTAACTTCTCCAACGTACCGTCGGCAGTCGAAGCCACCCTTGCATTACCTCCGTATATCGCCAGATCATCCGGTATTGGGATCGTGACACTGACAGATACTCCCTCCGGAACCGGTGATATTTTATTTTCTCCCTTGGAATCATAAAGGCTTATATCAACCGGAAGGTATCTTATGGCTGCCAGAGAACCGAACTCCTTGGTCAGTGCTGTCACTGCCGCGGAATCAGCTTCGGCGGTTTCCGATATCTTCACGATATAATTGTCTGTCGAACCGTTTACATTGGCTGACATCTTACCAACATCCGAAATACCGTCAGCCGTGGAAACAACATCCGTACGCCCTCCCTGCGGCATCATTGGATCCGCAATATAACTGTCTGCCGAAGGCACCTCGGTATTGGGAGGTATCGCCGCATAACCGCTTATAATGATCGGTACGGTAGACGAATTAACGGTTGATGAAGTTGAGCTCGAGCTTGAGCTGCTCTTGTTTGAAGATGATGTTGTCTTCTTAGGGTCGCCTGTAGGCGTTGGCGCAGGTGTCGGCGTCGGTGTCGGCCCCGGCGTGGGAGTCGGCGTAGGTGTCGGCGCAGGAGTTGGTGTAGGCTGCGGCGCAGGTGTCGGCGTCGGTGTCGGCCCCGGTGTGGGAGTCGGCGTAGGTGTCGGGGTAGGAGTCGGTGTGGGAGCCGTATCATAAATAGCAATACACTCCGTATCCTTTGTTATGTTTTCATACGAGTCGCTCCATCTCACAAACACATAGCCCTCTCTTGTCGGAAGCGGATTCGGCGGAACGGCATCCTCACCGCTTGAAACATACGTATCTTTAAGCACGGTACCGTCATAATCCTTGAAGACTACATGATATCTGTCGTCAAGTAGCTCATAATCGATATTATGATCCTTTGCATATCTGTATGCGGAACTGTCGGCGTATGTTTTTATTTTGGGTCTTCTCAGTCCGTCAAAGGCCGTAGAGCTTATATATACCTCTCTTCCGGGGATCGTAACCTCAACCTTATCATCACAGCCTTCAAATGCACTGCTTTCAATGTTATCAACGCTCTCGGGTAAAATGATGGTATCCAATTCCGAACAGTTAAGGAAACAATCCTTCGGAATTGTCTCAATCTGTGAACAGGCGCTCAGGTCAACCTCTTCCAGATGCTCACAGTTCTTAAATGCTCCGTCTGCAATCTTTGTGATTTCCGATATCGTGGGATCACTGGTTGCATTTACCCTCTTTGACGGGATGGCGGGCGAATCACCTCTTGCATGCAGAACCTCTTCAAGGGTCAGATCATTCCCGTCATAACTGTAAATAATACCGTTTTCGCACCAGTAAAACGGATTGTCGGGTGTAGCCTCATCCATGCTTCCCTCTGCACTGAAGCTGACATTACTCAAACGTTCGCAGCTTAGGAACGGAAGGTTGCCAAGACTTGTCACATCTTTATTCATAAAGACATTGGTAAGGTAATCATCACCGGTGAACAGTCCTTCCTCATCAGCAGGAAATTCGGAAATATTAAGGGTTATGGTATTAACTCCGTTCTCAATGCCTCCTACCGTTCCCTTGATATCCCTCATATAACGGGATATGGGATCCATTGAATTAACCGCCTCATCAAGATGATCGACACCTTCCGGCACCGTGATGTTCTGAAGCTTGGATACTATCTCTCTTTCGGTCCTCTGCTGTTCTTCACCGTTAAGATACCTCTGTACAAGATCCTTTGCATAGACTATCGTTTCATTTCCCGCATCATCATACGTCCTGCCCACCTGTGTATTAAGCGTAGGATAAGTTACAAGCGTTGTCCCTACCTCGCCCTTGTCGGAATCCTCGTTATATCTTACCGATACGTTGTCCGGATTACCGCTCGTATATGTGATGTAACTGTTATACTTGGTACTTACCTTATTGTCATTTGAAGCGGCATATACCCTGTACACAAAAAGATTACCCAGGGCAAGCGGCAGCCTGTAAGCGTCTTCAAACTGTCTCTTCGCCGTGAGCCTCGTCTCATCATTTGTTACAGCAGATGTGCCTGCTTCGGGCAGATCAAGTCCAAGAGCAAAGCAATATGGAACATAATCCCTTGCGACGCTCCCCTTCATTACGAGCCACAGACCGCTGACACTGCTCGCATCGCTTCCAAGCCTGTTAAGACCCTCATTTTCAAGCACCGAATCGTTAAAGGAATTCTGTCTGTTGGTCTTAAAGGCATCCTTACCTATCGAGGTGACATTAACATCATAAATGGCATCCGAATCAAAGCTGTCATCCCTGAAATCAACCTCCAGAAGTTCAGGGCAGCTTAAGAAGCACGAATCTCCTATCCTGGTTTCGCCGTTTCCTCCGACCGCCGAAAACTTCACATAGACAAGGGCGGGATTATATGAGAAGGCTCCGCTCTCTATACTTGTTCCCGCTGTATTTATGTATAAATATTTAAGCTTCGGAACCCCCTTGAAAGCATATCCGCCGATAGATGTTACCGCTTCGGGTATGGTAAGGTCGACAAGCTTATCTGCGTATGAATTGTCCGTATCGAAGGCATTGTCTGCTATCGAATTGATGGCTTCATCTCCGATCGTTGCGGGAATGATAAGAACATCCTCAGCATCCCTTGTCGGTATTATCCTGTTGATCCTTCCGTTATTAAAGTTAAAGATGTAACCTCCGAGATTAAGCTCATATACCCTTTCACCTATTTCATCAATATACATATAGGTGTTGGAATACTTCTGCGCACTTATATGTGCCGCAGCTTCCTTAGAACCTGAAGGATACGGATTTGGTCCCCATATATAGAAGGAATCCGCAACCGTCGGAGCGGTTATATTGGGATTTATCTCCTGTGCATATGGAAGACTGGATGTGGTAACAAACTGGAAATCATCATACGGCTTGGCATTACACCCGTAAAACCTGAGATATTCCAGACTGTTGCACTTCTGGAACATGTATTGTCCAAGCTCAACCGCACTTGACTCACTGTATCCCGCATCACCGTATTCGGAAGGGAGCTCTACGTGCATTAAGTTGGCACAGCCTGCAAACATTCCCTCAAATGCGGAATCCTGAGTACCTCCCGTCGTTAAGCTCTTTAATTTCTTATACATCGCCATATCTGTCAGAGATGTACAGTTGGCGAAGGCATACGGGCCTATGTTGACAGTTCCCGTATAGCCCGAGTTGGCAAACTTGGCAAATATTCCCTGTGTCTGGTCTATCGAGTCGTTGAAATTG
>JAEEHY010000296.1 GCA_016281085.1 Lachnospiraceae bacterium | reverse complement strand
ATATTTGGAATACTCGTAGTCATCACTCCACAGATACGCATTTTCCTCATTGAAGCCTTCCCTGACATTTGTTACCAGAAATCTGGGGATATATTCAAAAAAGACTGATTTGTTAAACAGATAATTCAGATCGCTGAAGCCAATCCCGGAAACGTAGTAATCCTCGATTGTCTGAGGGTAAGCCGATGTAAGGTCGGTATACAGATAGTTGTCAAGACAGAAGACAACATTTCTGGTACCCCGGTGTGAAAGGACTTCATCAAGGATAATGCGATAGTCACCGTAATGAGCTCCCTGCAGGGGTATCTTGACACATTTATTCCCAAACACTCCGTCTTCAAACCATGTGTTCTTAAAGTTCTCACTCATCGAAGAACCTATAAGCACGGTATCATAGTCAAGATTACGTGCAATCCCGGTAGAGGACGAGCGTTCATCCGTTTCGACGGGAGCCAGTCCAAACCAGGGAGCATGATATCGTGAAAACGGATCTATCACGATCACCAGTGCAGCTATAACAAGCAGAGTTATCAGTGTATATGAAATTGTTTTCCTGATAAAAGATTTAGGTTCCATTGATGCCTCTTTTAACTGTATAAATTCAGAAATTCGTATAAATAAACTTACTTACACCGGAAAGCGACAGTATTGAGAGTACCATCAGTATAACGGTTGTAGCTACTGTCCTGCCTGAGAATTTCATAGTTGCGAGACGCTCGGTTGAATTCCTGCAGTACATTGAGATGAACACTGAAGCAAGCAGAAATCCGATCGCTATTATGCATCCGCTTATATAAGGTGTCTTGTCCGCACCTGTAAGGATCATCCACTGCAGAAACTGCATTTCATCAGGTGTTGCCTTGGCGACAAGCTCCATATTTACGGGATAGAAATTCATTGAGAACAGCTGCCGTAGGAATACACCCGCATCCTTAAGATCCGGGGCCCTGAAAAATACCCATGTAAGGTTTATAAAACAGAAGGTACCAAGCCGGCGCAGAAAGAGAGGAAGCTTAACCATACGCTCTTTAAGGATCTTGCTCATTGTGATCCCAGCGCCGTGAATAAGTCCCCATATAATGAAGTTGTAGGAGGCACCGTGCCACAGTCCGCTCAGGAAAAAGATTATAAACATATTTATATAGGTACGGATCTTACCCTTCCTGTTTCCACCAAGCGGTATATAAACATATCTTGTAAAGAATGATGTTAGGGTAATGTGCCATTTCTTCCAGAAGTCCTCAACAGATACCGCCCTGTACGGTGACAGGAAGTTATCCGGAAGCTCTATGTTCAGCATAAGACATATTGCCTTGGCCATATCACAGTATCCACTGAAATCAAAGTAAATCTGCATTGTATATGCCAACAGTACTATCAGAGCATTGGTGGTTCCGAGGACTTCAAGGTTTGAAAAACCCCATGTGACGTAGTTTTCAAGATTATCTGCGATAAGAACCTTCTTTGAAAGTCCGACTGCGAAGATGACCATTCCTTTGGCTATATTGTCATAAGACAGCACCTTCCTCAGATCATCATTAAACTGAGGGATCATATCCTTCGCAAAAGCTATCGGACCGACGGAAATCTTGGGAAAGAAGGAAATAAACAGCGCATAGTCAAGAAAATCGTAGCGGGTTTCAGGATCTCTGTAAGTATCTGTCAGGAAGGCGATCTGTGAAAATGTGTAGTAGCTTATTCCAAGCGGCATCAGCACTGCTTCGACCGTGATCCCTGCACCGGACAGTGAATTTATCACATCACTGAAGAAACCGAGATACTTAAAATATATAAGCAGCGCAAGGTTTAAGATAATGCCGGCGGCGGTAACAAGCCTGCGCAGACCGGTCCTGTCTGCGTTTTTGTTAATGCACAGAGCCAGCAGATAGTTAACCGTAATACTTATCAAAAGCACCGGAAGAGCCTCCGGGCCGTTAAAGCAGTAGAACAGTAACGAAGCGGCAAGAAGCATAAGCTTAGAGGCACGAAAATATCCTGCCCTGTTTAATCCGTGGTAAAGTATGACAACCACCGGCATATATAAAAAAACGAAAACGTATGAATTAAAGATCATTATCTGCCTCCAAAAACAAATTATAAAGTATTTCCATGTTTAATGCCATTCATTTCTCATTTAATATTCATATTTTAAAAATATATGTGCTGTTTTGAATAGTTACGGTTTATGGAACACAGAATATTCAAAAAAGTGCGTTGATTTATTCGATGACAATCACTATAATCATATTATCAGATTTGTGTTCCGGGAGAGATAAATGGGAGAGAACGATAACAACCAGGGCAATAACGGGGATAATAACAAAGCCCCGAAGAACAGACAGACCCTGCTTATACTGGTAGTGGCTTCGTTGATAACAATGCTTATGGTTTCATATATGCGCACATCGATCGGAGTGAACAGTACCAAGAAGATAACATATGATGAATTTATACAGAAGGTTGAAAGCGGAGAAGTAGAAAAGGTAGTTTTAAGTGACGGCGAGATAGAGATAACCCCCAAGAAGAAATCGGATGACAGGTACGGACAGAATATGTTCTATACAACACCGGTTCCCGATGACAGGCTTGCCGACAGACTGCTGGAGGCGGGAGTTAAGTTCGAACAGAAGGAAAGATCGTCTTCGGATCAGATCATCTATCTTATAGCCTCCTATGTCCTTCCCATAGTACTCATGTGGCTGTTCTTAAGCTTTCTTATGAGACGTATGACCAAGGGCGGCGGCATGATGGGTGTCGGAAGGAGCAATGCCAAGGTATATGTTCAGAAGGAAACGGGTATCACCTTTAAGGATGTGGCCGGACAGGATGAAGCCAAGGAATCGCTTCAGGAGGTTGTGGACTTTCTTCACAATCCGGGTAAATATGTAAAGATAGGTGCCAAGCTTCCCAAGGGCGCACTTCTTGTAGGCCCTCCGGGAACCGGAAAAACACTGCTTGCCAAGGCGGTTGCCGGTGAAGCACATGTTCCGTTCTTTTCGCTGGCCGGTTCCGATTTCGTGGAAATGTATGTGGGTGTCGGTGCATCAAGGGTAAGGGATCTGTTTAAGGACGCGACCAAGAACGCCCCCTGTATCATTTTCATAGATGAGATAGATGCTATAGGAAAGAGCCGTGATTCCAGGTTCGGCGGCGGAAATGATGAAAGGGAACAGACACTTAACCAGCTGCTTTCCGAGATGGACGGTTTCGATACCAGCAAGGGAATACTGATACTTGCCGCAACAAACAGGCCTGAGATACTTGACAAGGCGCTGCTGCGTCCCGGACGTTTCGACAGAAGGATAATCGTAGACAAGCCGGATCTTAAGGGAAGGATAGATACGCTCAAGGTACACAGTAAGGATGTACTCCTGGACGATACGGTGGATATGGAAGAGATCGGACTGGCAACAGCGGGAGCTGTGGGTTCGGATCTTGCAAATATGGTTAACGAAGCTGCGATCAATGCCGTTAAGAAGGGACGGGAGGCAGTTAATCAGAAGGATCTCCTTGAGGCCATTGAGGTGGTCATGATGGGTAAAGAGAAGAAAGACCGCGTCATGAGCGCTGAGGAGAAGAAGATCGTATCCTATCATGAAATAGGACATGCCCTTGCAAGTGCACTGCAGAAGAATACGGATCCCATACAGAAGATAACGATTGTTCCGAGAACCATGGGAGCACTCGGTTATGCATGGTATGTGCCGGATGAAGAGAAGCATCTTCGTTCCAAGGTAGAGCTTGAGGAACGTATAATAACGGCGCTCGCGGGACGTGCGGCAGAGGAAATAGTATTTGATTCGATAACTACCGGTGCTGCCAATGATATTGAACAGGCGACCGGTATAGCAAGAAATATGGTCACTCAGTACGGTATGTCCGACAAGTTTGGGCTCATTCAGCTTGAATCCGTACAGGACAGGTACTTAAACGGAGGAAAGGTCCTTGAGTGTTCGGATCTTACGGCTGCCGATGTTGATAAAGAGGTAATGAGGATAATCGCATTATCCTATGAGAAGGCTAAGCAGATGCTCATAGAGCATCGCGAGCTGATGGATGAGCTTGCTTCCTTCCTGCTTGAAAAGGAGAGTATTACAGGCAAGGAGTTCATGAAGATATTCAACCGTTTTAAAGGTATAACGGATGAGGTTACGGAGGAAGACAGCGATAAGGAGGATATATCCAAAGGACCGGTGGGCAGATCGGTAACTCAGAGCGATAAGGCAGGCCGTTATGCGGATAAATCGGTATCCCTTGAACTGTCGCCCCAGGGTCTGTACGCAGTAAACACAGCAGACGGAACAGCCAATTCAAAGATAAGGGATGTAAGCTCTGAGTACAATGAGCTCAGAAATAAGGCGGAGCTTAGGCATCT
>JAEEHY010000295.1 GCA_016281085.1 Lachnospiraceae bacterium | reverse complement strand
TATCCTGTTCACCCTGGTTATTCCGGTCGTCCATAATGTTCTGTTCACCTATATTTTCCTGACCGTTCATTCCTCTGTGTCCACCCATGTCCTGGCCATTCGGGTTTCCCATTCCGCCCATTGCGCCGCGACCTCCCATCATCTGGTTGGTAATCGTGTTGGTTTCGGTTCCGTTCTCAATGATGGTACCTCCGTTATATTCGCCCTTGCCGTCGAAGTCTAAGGTCGACATTCCGGTAATATCGATAGTTCCGCCGTTTATGATTATATCGCCGTTGCTGTCCACACCGTCGGTATCGCCTGCGCCCATTTTGATGGTAACTGTTCCGCCGTTCATTTCAAATACAGGAGATAATGAAGCCGATTTATGGGCTGCGTTGATACCGTCATCTGTTGCATCTATATTTATTTTACCGTCATTTACGTGTATTATGGTACCCTCGATACCCTCGGCACCCTTAAGGTTCAGTTCACCACCGTTGATTACTGCTACTGTGATTGCATGGATGGCATCATCATCAGCCGTGATATTGATATTGCCTCCTCCGATAAATATGTTTCCAACTGTATCGTCATCATTGTCCTCGGCATGAATTCCATCATTGCAGCCGGTAATATTGATGGTTCCGTCTGCTATCTCGACAGACTCATGAGCTTCAAGAGCACTTCCTATACAGTCGATATTTAAAGTGCCGCCTGTTATCTTTAATGTATCCTTGCTTGTAACGGCATTATCCGATGAAGATATGTTAAGTGTACCGGTTCCGTTTATTGTCAGATCGTCCTTGGAGTAAATGACCGCGTCTGTATTGGTATCACCGTCAGCAGTGAATTCACCCGTTACAGTGAGGCTGTTTTCGGTGCCTGATAAAGTAACAAACACTTTATCCGCACTCTTTACATAGATACAGGGCTTACTCTCATTGGTAATACTTAATCCGTCAAGGACCAGTCTGATCTTGTCTTCATCGCCGGCCTCTACTGTGATCGTGGAATTTGCGGCCTGTCCGGTGATGATATATGTGCCTTCCTTATCGATGGTTATATCTTTTCCGTTCTCGGCGGTAAGCGTTGTTGCATCCGCCAGATCCGGTGTCTGTTCAAGATCCTTTTCGGTAAACATATCCTTGCCTGATAACAGGTCGTCTATATTAATATCACTTGCCGTAGAGTTACCTGAAGCGTTTTTTGAATTGCTCTCTGAAGTATTCTCCGAGTTTTTTGCTGTTTCGCCGGATTCCGTCCGTTCATCAGGTGCATCCTGCATACCCTGTTCGCCCTGCGCTGCGATATCAGGGGCACGACCCGCTGCTTCTTCGTTGATTGTTGTAGTTACACTTCCCTGAGTGCTGCATGCTGTCATGGATACTGCCATCGCTGCTATTATTACTATTCTTGCTATTCTGTTTTTCATGATCATTCCTCCATTATTATATTTTTACCAACCAAAATTATATTCTCTTTGTTTAGTAGGTACTATTTTGGCTGTTTGTCCCTGTTAATACCTACTAAATCAATTCTCGAAGCGATTAGTAGGTATTTTACTCAAAGGCTATCCATACTGTCGACCATACGGCCGAGGCTGATATCCAGGTTTCCGTTGCCGGCTCTTAATTCGTCAAGGAATTCCTTTTCGGATACGTTGGGTTTCAGGGCAACGCTGAGAGTGAGCTTGTACAGGCTGCCCATATTTGTTGTTTTCACTTCATCGTATGTATAGCTCTTAAGATATCTGTTGAAAATCTCGTCGAATTTCCCTTCGTAGTCAAGGTTTTCGGGAACCATTATCCTCAGAGTCTTTATACCGTTTCCATCTGCTCCTAAATTCGTTATGTTAAGGATGATGTTGATCACAGACACTACAATCGTAAACAGCAGAGCCACTCCTATGTATCCCATTCCGGTTGCAAGGCCTACTGCCATTGCCAGAAAAATGCTCGTGATCTCCTGCCCACGTCCGGGTGCCGAGCGGAAACGGACAAGGCTGAATGCACCGGCTACCGCCACACCTGCTCCTATGTTACCGTTCACAAGGATGATCACCAGCTCCACTATTGCAGGGAGCAGGATAAGGGTTGTCAGGAAGCTCTTTGAATACCTGTTCTTTACCGTATAGGCTCCTGCGATCATCAGTCCGCAGACAAATGCGGTCAGGGTTGATATTGCGAATTCGCTTCCCGTAAATTCCCCGTTTGAGATTATTGATGCAAATATACTGTTATACATATGCTGTCACTCCTTTCAGTCTTTCATTGGTTCTTGTCTTACCGGTTGCAGGTGCTGTGGACTTAACTGTCACGGTGCTTGTCTTTTCTGCCATCATATCCCTGTATCCCGATCCGTATTTGGAGAAGGAGACCGGGAAGATGTTAAGCTCACTCAGCTTCCTTGCAAGTCCCATCGGCATTGCATTTCCCACCTTTATCTCCATCAGCCTCTGCCCTTTCTTAAGAAGCTGTCTGCCGTCATTAACTGTACGAAGATCTGTACATTTATCATTCCATACTATATTCGAGTCAAAAGTCACTCTGAATTCCTTATCTTCTATTCCGGCCATTGCCACCCTGTCGTAGCAGATGCTCATAGCCGGTCTCATTGTTCCGTAGTATTTGACGAATTCTTCAATCTCACTTGATATCTGGGAATGTTCAACCTCATCACCTTTCCCTGTGAGATATTGGTATGTATCGATATATCTTCCGTTGATCCTTCGCTTATATACGATACCCTTGTATTTTTTCTTGATCTCTATAAAGGAATTGGTATAGTCGGTTGTGCTTCCGTAAGTCCTTAGCCTTAATTTCTCCTTGTACAGCGGCTTTTCGATAGATGTACGTACCAGCCTGTAATCAGGTGTGTCGAAGTATATGTTGTTTATCCTTGTCAATCCGTATCTGTCGACCTGTGCCATCGTTTCAAGATAAGGCATCAGAGCGTTGTATTGCTCTTCGCTAAGGAGATACTTTATTTCCGTTCTCTTAAAAACTTCTCTGTATCCACTCATATCCAAACCTCTTTTCTGAACAGTTGATTTCTTTTATGAGTACATGATATGATGTCAAGCTTAAATGAATATTAAAAAAACACCGAAAAAAAATTTTTTCGGTGTTAACTGTGAAGTGTTATTTCAAAGGTTGTATCCCCGTCGGCAGAAAAGGCTTTTATGTCTCCCTTATGGTTTCTTGCTATCCTCCTTGCTATTGCAAGTCCCAGGCCGTATCTGTTGCTGCTTCGCTCTCTTGACTTATCGGCCCTGTAGAAGCGTTCGAAGATACGCTCCCTGTCTTCCTCTTTTATCGGATCGCCTTTGTTTATGATCTTAATGACGGTTCCGCCCTTAAGCGGATGGGCATTTACCCGTACCGTCGTATCCCTGTAGCTGTGCTTAACGGCGTTGTCAAGTATGGTAGATACCATCTTCTCGATATCATTTCTGCTGCATACAAGGTTCATGTTTTCATGAATATCCGTGTGTATGGTTACGTCCTGCTCATAGGCCACGGCTTCATAGGCAAGACAGGTCTTTTCGATGATCCTTGAAATGTTTTCTTCCTTATATGTATCCCGTACATTCCCGTCTTCAAGCTTCGAGAGGTTCAGTAGTCCGGCGATCAGGCTGTTCATCCTGTCGGATTCATACAGTATGTTGTCAATATATTTCCTGCCCGGATCCTCAGAGGATGTTCCTGCGGATATCTCATCGGCCGATGCCATTATTACGGCAAGAGGTGTCTTGAGCTCATGCGAAGCGTCTGCGATGAATTCCTTCTGACGACTGAACGCTTCATCCGCCGGCTTTGTGATCCACCCTGTGATCAGCCTTGATACGAAATAGATAACCAAGTCCATGATAACCAGGATAAGAGCGGATTCTGCAAGAAGGCTCATAAGCTTATCCCTGACCGGACTGTTGTTTATTATGACTATCGTATCGCCGTGTCTGTACTTGTAAGAGTACCTTTCCCTGTACAGATTTCCTATAAAGATGCTGTCACGCCGCTCCTGTCCGGGATCAGTGATGTTCATGCTCCCGATTCTTCCCTTTATCTCTTCTGCGGCACTTGTGATGTCGAAATCATCCGCTTCATTTCCGTGGCTGTAAATGGTTTCAATCTCATATTTATCATCCAGCACGACGGTATATGCTTCATAATCCATGACCATCATGTTATTTGGATCACGCGGCCCGGGCATGCGTCCGTCCATTCCGCCGGCTTCGGGAGTTCTTTCCCCGTTCCGCATGCCGCCTCTCTCATCAAGGATGTTTAATATCCGTTCGATATTTCCGCGTTCCATGTTGTAATTCCGGATATTTATCAAAACAAGTGCGGTTACAAGGATGGCGGTTAGGATCGCATATATTGTTAAAAAGGTCTTCCTGCGTAATTCGTTCAACTTATTTCTCCCGCTCCATCGAATATCCCATGTTTCTTACGGTCCTTATTGATACCTCCGAGCCTATCAGCTTCAGCTTCTTGCGTACAAAGGACATATAGGCCTCCAGGTTGTTTGACATCGCATCGCTGTCCATACCCCAGATGTGATCGTAGATCATTTCCTTAGACAGTATCCGCTCGGGGTTGCTCATGAAGTATTCAAGCAACTGGAATTCCTTGTTATTTACGGTAATTCTTTCATCGGTCCTGCCTGAGCTTATCGATGAGGTCTTGTAATTCAGGGTAAGGTCGGCGAAATCAAGAGTATCGGACATCGCCTTGCCGATGCTCAGCTGTGCATTTACCCTGGCGGCCAGCTCTTCTATATGGAAGGGCTTGGGCACGTAGTCGTTGGCTCCGAGACCAAAGCCTGTGAGTCTGTCCTCCAGTTCTGCCTTGGCCGTGAGCATTATGACTTTGACATCATGATCTGATTTCCTTACTTCCTTAAGGATCTCAATCCCGTCAACATGGGGCAGCATTATATCGAGGATGATCAGATCATATATGCCTGAAAGGGCGTTGTACAATCCTTCTTCTCCGTCGTTTGACACATCGACCGTGTATTTGTCGCGCTTAAGCCTGTCCGCTACCATCTGCGCCAGTGAACGCTCATCTTCAACAACCAAAATACGCATTTTATCTCCTTTTTATTCGGGGGGATCGTGGGATATTTCCCTGTAGTTTACCTGCAGAAGTTACGCAGCATCTGCTTGCCCTCGGGCGTCATTATCGATTCCGGGTGGAACTGCACACCGTAGATCGGATATTCCCTGTGCTTTACAGCCATAATTTCCCCATCGGAAGTTGAAGCGGTTATTTCAAGCTCTTCAGGCATGGTATCCGGATCCGCGGCAAGTGAATGATATCTGGCAACCTCAGTTTCGGTACTGCATCCCTTAAACAGAGAACAATCGTTACTAAGTGTAACCCTGCTCTGCTTGCCGTGCATAAGCTGTTTGGCATGCACGATCCTTGCCCCGAATGCTGCACATATGGCCTGATGACCGAGACATACACCGAGGATCGGTATATCCGTCCCGAGCTCCTTGACAACATCTATTATAACGCCGGCATCCTCAGGTCTTCCGGGTCCCGGCGACAGAATTATGCGGTCGGGCTTCATCTGCCTTATTTCTTCAACTGTCTTCGCATCATTTCTTATGACGGTTATATCCGGGTCGATCTCGCCGATATACTGATACAGATTGTAGGAAAAGCTGTCGTAATTGTCTATCAGAAGTATCATAGCATTTCCCCCTCTCCGGCTGCTTCAAGTGCTTTCAGTGAAGCACGTGCCTTATTCATGCATTCCTCATATTCCCTGACAGGTACCGAATCCGCCACTATGCCGGCTCCGCTTCGCACGAAAATATGTCCGTTCTTCTTGTAAACAAGCCTTATTGCAATGCAGGTATCCATATTTCCCGTAAAGTCAATATACCCTACTGCACCGCCGTATATCCCGCGTCTGTTACCCTCGAGTTCCCCTATAAGAGTGCATGCTCTTATCTTGGGTGCGCCCGAAAGTGTTCCTGCGGGCAGTACGGCTTCAATGGCATCGAGAGCATCCTTATCATCACGGATCTCACCCCTGACGGTCGAACCGATATGCATTACGTGGCTGAACCGCTCAATACTGTGAAGCTTCTCGACCTCAACCGTTCCGAATTTACTTATTCTTCCAAGGTCATTTCGCCCGAGGTCAACGAGCATGTTGTGCTCGGCAAGCTCTTTTTCATCTGCCAGAAGCTCAACCTCAAGCTGTTTGTCCTCGGCATCGGTAGCCCCGCGCTTTCTCGTTCCCGCAAGAGGGAAGGTATGCAGGATGCCGTCCTCCAGCTTCACCAGTGTTTCGGGTGATGCGCCCGCCACCTCTACATCAGTCCCCGAGAAATAGAACATATACGGGGAGGGATTGATGGTACGGAGCACACGATAGGTATTGAACAGGCTGCCGTCAAAGGGAGCGCTCAGTCTGTTTGACAGAACTATCTGGAAGATATCCCCCTCAACTATATATTCCTTGGCCTTCTCCACCATTGAACAGTACCGCTCCTTACTGAAGAGCGGGGTGACTTCTCCCTCAAGCTGTCCGCCGGGATCGTAGCCCTTGTCACCTGTCTTAAGCAGCATGGCAAGATCCTTAAGCTCGATCACCGCACGCCTGTAATTCTCCTCTATATCATCCAGGGAAATGTTGACTATGAGTACTATCTTCTGACGTACATTGTCAAAGGCTATTACCTTATCAAACAGCATAAGGTCTACATCCTTGAAGTCATCCTCATCATCAACCGTCCGCCTGACTTCGGGTTCGCTGTACAGCAGATATTCATAGGAGAAATAACCTACGAGACCTCCCGTAAACGGCGGAAGGTATTCTATCCTCGGGCTTATGTATTCCTTTAGTATTTTCCTTATCTCTTCAGAGGGATCGGCAGTTTTTATTTCCATATCACCTGCCTTCATCTGACCGTCCTTGCAGGTGATGAGCAGCTTCGGATTGAAGCCGAGGAATGTATATCTTCCCCATGTATCACTCTCCTGCGCCGATTCGAGCATGAACACATGCTCCGATGCATTTTTCAGTATTCTTAAGGCTTCGATCGGTGTGGTAAAATCAGACAGTATTTCCATACTGACCGGTGCGACCCTGTAATCACCGTCCTTAACCAGATGCTTGAGCTCCGAAAGCTCCGGTAAAATATTCATAATGGTTCCTCCATGTAAATAGGTAACGCCCCTCAAAAGCGGGCGGCGGCAACAAAAACCCCGACAGAAGCTTATCTGCCGGGGATGATAGTGTTTGGTATATATTCGTTTAACCCTTCATCAACCTTGCGCGGATAACGCCTTTGGGATCCAGTATGAGCAGCCTTACAAGCCAGATCACCAGTCCCAAAGCCACTACGGCAAGACCAAGAAATGCGTCATTTACCATATCTTCTATCGCCGGCGTGAAGTAATTGCTCTTAAGCTCTGCATATTCGAAGATGGCATCCACAAGCCACATAAGTGAAGCTCCCCAGTACAGGAACAGAAGGATGCCGAGCTTCAGATCATCATTATCCCGTGTATACCACACAACAGTTGATATTATTGCCGCAAAAACAGTAATAAGTAAAGTCATTGTTGCCTCCTGTTAACAATTCTATACTAATCTGTTACAGTGCCGGTATCTGTACTGTCATTTCTCCTGACTATGGAACCTGCAACTGCGCATATTCCAAACCATACACCTGTAATAAGAACTGCCATGGATACTCCGACTGTTGCTATCTCATGAAACATCCCTGCCGCATCTTCTGCGTTGGACATAGCTGTAAGGAACGGAAACCAGGGTACTATCTCACCGTGCCATATATGCTCGAATGCAAGCAGTGCCGAACCTCCAAACAGCATATTGCTGAGCCATTTAAGCCGGCGGCTTAAAGGGATCGACACACTGTTTATCGTATGCTCACTTGAGCTGCTGTTGAGTTCCTTCTTCTGTTCATACTTCTCAACTGCCTTAACTATTACCGCTTCCGCAACCGGTGCTGTGAAACAAGCCATATTCTACCTCCTCAATAATCATATTATCTTCTTGGGATATCGTCAGATAACTATATTCTAAACTGATTTATATTTCAATTCATATAATAAGATATTTGTGGGAATTTATCAACTGATTTCGGTACTAATGATCTCTAAGAGTCAATTCACTAAAGGGACTCATCCTTTCCTGTCAATATATTCCATAAAGAAGCTGCATTCATCATCATTGCATTTCGCCGCGTTTGAAAGCCGCATATTGCAGTGAAATACATGCTGCAGTTCTTCATCCGCTGATGAATAAAACCGGAATTCAAAAGGTACGTTTTTCATTACCAGTACTCTGGCCATAAGCGGGGCCTGATCTTTAAGATAATCACCCACACAGGTCATAAGAAATACCGGAGGATAGTTCCCTGTCACAAATCTTAAGGGACTCACTATTGTGATCTCCTTATCAGTGCCGCCTTCCGGCATGAAATCCATGAACAGCTCTTTCATTTCCAGCTCATTATCCGTTTGGGTAAGGTCATATTTTCCGCAGTTAAGGGCTATTGCTCTGAGCCTGATCTCATTTCCCGTCTCTTCATCCGCGATCCTGAAACAGGAACAGCTGTATGTGGACTGTAACAGCTCCCTGTAATCTTTATTTGTAAGTAAAGAGGTAAATAACGCCAGGAGATGTCCTCCGGCGCTGTCACCGGCAGCGAAGACATTGTTAAGGTCCAGACCGTATTTCTCATGCTCCCTGTTCATCCATCTGCATACGGAACAGATGTCTTCTATGGGTGCGGGGAACTTAACCTCGGGAGCAAGCCTGTAGGAGAAATTAACAACCGCGAAGCCTCTTTGTGCAAGGCTCATCGCATAGAACTGATATACATTCTTATCGCCGTAAACCCATGCTCCGCCGTGAACGATCATGATGACCGGAAGCTTATCTTTTCCGGCATTTCGTGGTCTGTACACATCCAGCAGGTTTAATGAGGCGTCGTTTCCATAACTTATGTTATCATAGCGTATGACATCATCGGGAGTTTTGAGTCCCGCATCTCTGACCATATCGCCTGCCGCAAATTCCTTACGTATCCTGTTACTGTATTCCGACATAGTTTCTCCTTTGCTTAATGAGACAGCTAACAGTTCCCTGTGGCACTTCTTCACTTAATGGAAAAGACGTAATCATAACTGTATGTCCTTACCCACAGTTCATTGTTTACCACAGCGAAATAATCCGGGCTCTTCTTGACTTTTATACCGTCTGTAGTCCTTCCGTTGTAACGGTTTAATATGTATATGAAATCATTTTCCGCTGTAAACCCGTATCCCGTGATTATACTGTCGCCCCAAATGATGAAATTGTCCGAGTTGGAAACAAGCGGATCCGAGATCCATACAACACTGCCGTCAGTTATATCAATACAGAGTATGTACGCATTTTCCGGACAGTCTTCCGCATAGGTTCTGTGATATATATTAAGATAGAGATATCCATCCTTTATGACCGCATAATGTATGCCTCTTTCGACGAAATCGGTATTTTCATATCCCGGTTCCTTGTAGAAATCCGACAGATCAAAGGTATAGAGAAGATCGTTGAAATCCTTATCATACACATTTACAACGGACATCGTTCCATATCCCATATCTCCGGTAAGCTCATATCCCCATATATCATCCGAATAGGTCGTCCCGTGTTCTGTCGTACCTGTCTTGTCAAACCATTTGTCCGTATCTATAACATCATTTTCAACGCAGCTTACCTGTTTCAGCGTAACCGGCTTATACTCAAGGTCTCTACGTATCCCGGAACTCTGATAAGGCTTCGGGTTGTCGTTGCTTATATAATATGTCGGTCCGAGGTTTCCATAGCCTGTATAGCCTTCTCCCTGTCCTTCTTCATAGTCGTCATCATGATCACCGCTCTCATCACTTATCACCGGGTATTCCATGATGCCAAGCTCCACTATGCTCTCCCAGCTGACGGGATCTGCATCCCTTATGTCACCGGTAGCACCAAGCTCTTCTTCATGTTCTTTGACCAGTCTTTCAATTTCGGCCTTTTTGTACCACTTAATGCCTTCCTCTTTGTACAATTCCACAAATCGGCTGTCGGGTTCTATATCTCTTTCCTTCTCATCAAGGAAGCAGTACATATTCTGACTGTAGTATTTGTCATACGTATCATCAGGTGTTTCGTTCTCGTCATATACATACTCGTTGAAATTGTATATGTATACCATGTCGCCACCGACTTCATACTCATCATCGGGATAATCGGGTCTCTCGAAGCCTCTCCTCATGTAATACTTCGGAACCCTTGCGGTCTTAAATCCCATCTGCTGCTGGAAGTTGTACAGGAATATCTTCTTGCCTTCCGCGTTGTAATAATAGTGATCGTTTACCCACAGTGTTGCTCCGCCGGAACCTCCGTTAATGACATAACCTGCTTCATTAACGTCCATAATGCTGCGGTATCCCCATTCATCGCTGCCAAGGATATGTACTCCGCCATCCCTGTAACCGAAGAAATATACACGGTTGGTCTCATCGTACATCTGATAGGTGAGCTGTACCACCATCTCGGTACTTCCGTCGTTTCCGCAGTCTATGTAAGCATACTGTGCATCCCTGAGTCCGATCTCATAATCATCAATATATGCTGACTCATTTTTGATATACTCGTTTATGATCTCGGAGAATGAATACCTGTTTCCCTCCCTGAAATAGCCTTCCTCCGAAATGTCAGCCACAGCCAGTTCCTCATCTGAGAGGAATTTCATATAAGCGTCCTTGATCTGTTCGTTGTCGGGCTTGCCGACACCGATATTCGAAAGAAGTCCCCCGTTTATCTTCCTGCCGGATTTTTCATCATCATTGCTGCTTTTTGCATCTTCAGACCATGAAATGGTATTCTTATCCTCTTCCGCTTTCTCCTTCTCTTCCTTATCCTGAACGGCATCGGCAATCGATACCTTGTCCCCTTTGTTCTTATTGCAGCCGGTTGTACCAAGACAAAGCACAAGCCCGGCTAATATGATCGTATTCTTTATAATTCTCTTCTTCATGTTTGTATCCTCTTTATATTTCTTTATCTTTCGCTATCTTTATCTTTCTTTATATTATTTTATCTTTAACTTAATTCACTTTATCTTTATATATCTCTATTAATCTCTCTTATCTTTATTTCTTTCTTTTCTTTCTTTTTCTTTCTTTTTATCTCTCTTTATATCATCGATTTTCAAGCTTTTTACCTACTAAAACAAATCTCTCCGCGTTTAGTAGATATAAAGTCGGCTGAATTACTTGCTTTTTACCTACTAAAAGCAATTTCCCTGCGTTTAGTAGGTATAAAGTCGGCTGAATTACTTGATTCTTACCTACTAAAACAGATCTCCGCGTTTAGTGGGTATAACAGAGGGTTTGAACATATTTCGCTTAAACTTTAGTCTAACATATTTCATTGCATAATACAAAGGGGAGTGCTTGTCTGCGATATGAATAAATGTTAATATTTTACTATTCGGAACAGGCTCAAAATACATATTAAAAGGAACATGTAAATGAAAACTTTGAGATCCATTCAAACATTTATTTTTGATATAGTAGAAGCTGCGGCCGTTGTGATAGCGGGTAACACCTATCTTATTACACACGAGGCTACTCCTGTCCGTACGTTTTTGGTACCGATCGCATGGGTGATCATCGTAGTATCGATGCTTTCTCCTTACCAGCCGCTTCCGGAAGTCATGTCCACAAGGCTTCGTATACTCAGGAACGGTCTTAATATGCTCAATATATTCTGCTTAAGCTTTGTTGTGTCATTGATCTTAAGTATTGTGATGTGGACGGGAGGCACAACACTGCCGTCGCTCAGGCAGGAGCCACTTTTGTGGGTTTTTAATACACTTATACTTGCTCTTGTACTTACTCTTGTTTTCTTTGCCGGAATGATACGTGTGTATCTGTCTTCTGAGCAGCTTGCACTCAAATGGCGGATCATAGGTATTGCTGTCGGTTTCCTGCCGATAGTCAATCTTATAATGATGTTTAAGATCATAGGCGTTGTTTCCAAGGAGCTTGATTATGAAAACAGACGTCTGATCGTTAACTCACAGAGAAAAAAGGAACAGCTGTGTAAGACCAGATATCCACTGCTGTTGGTTCATGGTGTGTTCTTCCGTGATTTTAAATACCTTAATTACTGGGGAAGGATTCCTGATGCGCTTATCGAGAACGGTGCAACCATATATTATGGTGAGCATCAGTCGGCTGCATCTGTAGCTGACTGCGGTGTGGAACTTGCCAAACGTATAGAGGCTATCGTGAAAGAAACCGGATGCGAAAAACTTAATGTTATCGCTCATTCCAAGGGAGGTCTTGATACAAGATATGCACTTTCCAAATGTGGTGCCGATAAATATGTTGCATCCCTTACCACCATAAATACGCCACACAGAGGCTGCGAATTCGCAGATTATCTTCTGAATAAGATACCTAAGAAGGAACAACAGCTCATCGCCCAAAAATACAACAGCACATTCAAAAGCCTGGGAGATGAGCATCCCGACTTCCTTAAGGCAGTTACCGATCTGACACACAGTGCCTGCGAAAGGTTCAATGAAGAGATAAAGGATATTCCGGGAATACTGTATAAGAGTGTTGGATCCAAGCTTAACAGGGGAACAGGAGGAAGATTTCCTCTTAATATGTCCTATCTTTTAGTCAAATATTTCGACGGAGACAACGACGGACTTGTCGGTAAAGAAGCCTTCCCGTGGGGAAGCGATTTCACCTATCTGACTGTTAAGGGCCTCCGTGGTATTTCGCATGGCGATATGATCGATCTGAACCGTGAAAACATTCCGGAGTTCGATGTACGTGAATTCTATATAAACCTTGTCCATGATTTGAAGGAAGCAGGGTTGTAAAAGGGAATGTTTTGTATAATAGGTTTTGTGGTTAGAGGATTTTACGATAGCTTTTTCCGGTTCTGCTTTTTATGCAGGGATCTGACATGCGACAGAGTCTGCAGAAAATTGACGGTAGCTTTTTCCTGTCCTGCATTTATACAGGGATTTGCCGCCGGGCAAGGTATGATGCGATTTTGACGAGTGCATCAGGCTTCACTTAACGTTGTCCTGATACACAGGAAGTCCGAACCCGGAAGGTTCGGACAGTCGAATCGGAGGCAGGGATGCCGACTATTCGGCGGTTCCGTGCGTTACATATATCCCTGCTGACAACGTTTAGTGAAACGATGTACGAGGAACATGAGCAGCAGGCCTTGCGCAGCGGCAAATCCCGTTCGTCTGGTGAAAAGAGTCAGAAAAATCATCTCCGGCTCATTTCAGCAGCTTAACTACTTTATCATAATTCCCTGGTATATGCGGGAAGACACAGTCGATACAGCTCTTGACCATCCGCCCGTCCTTTTCCTTCATCTTATAATTCCCGGGGCATTGTCTGTCGTACAAAGGACAGTAACAGAACAGGCAGTTGATTTCATCAAGACCCTTATGACATGGATAGTATTTGCACTCCTTATTGGCAAAGAACTTACTTGAATTGTCCATGTGCATACTCCTCCATAGCCTGTACAAAGGCATCAATAAAGGCAGGGTCAGATCTGTAATAGAAATGAGGGAACCCCCACAGGCCGTTGTTCCCTGCTACCATACAGTTCCATCTGTTCCTGTTGCCGTTTTTCTCAGATATGAATGAACTGTAATACGGTTTGACCGCAACGGCACCGCTCCCGTTAGAAGTACTGTCATAGTAATGAAATTCATGTCCCTTCATCCCTGAAAGATATTTAATGTATTCAGGAAAATGATCGGTCCCTGCAAATTCCTTGTTTACGCTTTCAATACACATATATCCGAACCTTACAAGATGTCCGGTATAAGTACACTCACCGTCTATTACCCCGACAAGTGGATATGCAACTCCCTTTTCATCTCTGACCAGGCGATGAAGATACATGAAACCGCCGCACTCCGCGAGCGAAGGGATACCGGAGTTTATTGCATTGCGTATCGACCGGAGCATATCTTCGTTAGAGCTTAATTCCTTCAGATACAGCTCGGGATATCCACCGGGAAGAAGCAGTGCCGAGACACCGGCCGGAATCTCCTTATCATGCAGAGGAGAGAAATACTTAATACCTATCCCGCGTTCCTCAAATATTTCCAGGTTATCACTGTATAAGAAACAGAATGCCTCATCACGGGCTATGGCAATAGATTGTTTTGAGGTGTATTCAGATGAAATATTGGATGAATTATATGTTGAAATATCAGATGCAGTTGACATAATATCAAGCACGGCATCCATATCAACGTATTTATCCACCACTCCGGCAACCTTGTCAATCTGCTCATTTATATTTCTTATCTCATCCGGCATTTTAAGTCCAAGGTGTCTTGAATCAATCTCAATTCCTTTTAAAAAAGGAATTACGCCAAGACACTTCACATCAGGGAAACCCATCTCAGCCAGTTCCTTAATGAGTACCGGCTTAAGCTTTTCGTAAAACTGCTCTGAGATCCTGTTAAGGATAAGCCCCCGTATCATCCTGTCCTTATCATCAAGAAGAATGCCCTTTATCTGGGAAATTATTGTACGACCGACCTTAGATGCATCAGCAATAAGGATGACAGGTGTTCCTGTTTGTACCGCTACTTCGTATGAGGAACCGGCTGTAGTATCGGCAGCTATTCCATCATACAGCCCCATCACGCCTTCCATAAGTGCATAACCTGTTTTCTGTTTGCTAAGTATCCTGTTAAGATCCGCCTTATCACAGAAATAAGGATCAAGGTTCCTGCTCTCTATACCAAGAACCTTAGTATGGAACATGGGGTCAATATAATCAGGGCCGCATTTATAAGCATGCAGCCCCTGTATTTTTTGGTTAAGAAGTCTGAGAAAACCCATCGTCAGCAATGTTTTTCCACTTCCGCTGCGCATTGCGGCAATCATAACGCGGGGTATTCTCAATATATTTGATTGATTATCCGTATGCAGATCATTCATTTTGTTCAGTGAAGATTATTTTCTCTCCGTTTTCCAGATATGTTACAGCATTCTTTCCGTGTGTCTTTGAATGATACATATTCTCATCGGCCTGCTTAATGGCCTGTTCTCCGGTCATATCAAACGCTATTCCCATACTCACGGTGATCTTGCGGTCGAATTCCCAGCTCTGCCATGCTATGTCACGACGGATATTCTCGGCAAGACGAATTGATGCAGAGCGTTCCAGACCGTCCACTATCATTACAAATTCCTCTCCGCCGTACCTGAATGAGCGATTGTGTCTTGACTGCATATGACCAAGCAGAGAACCTATACGCATAAGCACGAGATCACCCATGTCGTGTCCGTATGTATCGTTGACTTTTTTGAAATCATCTATATCCATCATTATCACCGAGTACTTCCGGTTGACAAGTGCGAGAAGGCTCAGATAATAATTCAGGCTCCTTCTGTTCCCGACACGAGTCAGAGCATCAGTCAGAGAATTCGTCAGGATCATCGTGATCACACATATCATAATGATAATGATCACTGATACTATAATATACTTTCTTAAATTCTTAATATAGTTCTGCCGCTCCTGTTCTATCAGCTCCTGTTCACGCATACCGGCTTCAAGCGGACTGTGTATCATTGCCGCATATTCATCGCTCTGTATGTTGGTGACCTTTTCATATATGCCCAGTTCCCGCTTCCTGATACGTTCCAGCGTCTGTTCGGATAATGCTCCCTGCAGAGCTCTTACTCTGTCGAAAATATCCAGTTCCTTTTTGAGAAAACCGTATTTCTCACTGTAATTCTGACATTCGTCCATCAACCTGCCAAGAAGCACCTCATCGCCGTTGACTGCAGCAAGAGAACATGCAACATCATAATACGGAAGAACAAAATCACGCGTTATTATATCTGCATAGATCGTAGCGGTGAAGAATTCACTGTCAGCATATTTATCAATTAGCTCCTGCGCTCCATCGTATTTCTTTTCATCAACATATATACCGGCAAGAACCATGTCATTTATAGCCCGGTATGACGGAACCCATACAGCATCGGGATTGTCATTTACCGGAATATCCGACTCCCGTATCATGTCAACAGCCTCTTCAAGCCGTCCGTCATTACGTGCTGTTATGGCCCGCATCCTGTAGGCATAACTCTTGACCTGCGGATCTGTAATGGTCTGTATATCATATTTTTCATACATCTCATCCAGTATTATCTGCGCCTGTCTGAAATTGCAGTCCGTTATATAGTAATTGGCTATGTCCTCATAAATATTTACCGCCACATCTTTGTTACCGCCCTTGTCGAGATAATAAAGAGCCGTACCGAGTGTATGATAGAAATTGAGAGTATCTCCTCTGAATTTATAAATCTGGGCAAGACGTTCGTATGCATGCCCCCTGTCACTGTCGGGAGCATATGTCAGAGAAGTCATTTCAAGAAGCTGTGCTATCTCATCATCATATGCAGCCTCATCGTAGATAAGATCTGCATCTATGTAACCTGTAATCCTCTCATGGGCAGTTTTGCGCGCATTCTGAACATAAAAATAATTAAACACCAAAAATGCAGTTGCCAGTATTACGGCAGCAGATATCAGTATTATGCATATTTTTGATACAGAATGCTTCTTTTCCATAGTTATACCATCAGCTTATATATCTTCGTACAGTCTTCCTCGTTAAGAGTCATAAATCCGGAAATGGTACCGTCTCTTCCGTCTCCTCTGCAGAGCATTTCAACAAGCTTCGGGATATCCTCTTCCTTTGCACCGAGCTCTTCAAAGTTCTTCGGCATTCCTATCGAGATCAGGAAGTTCCTGAATGCTTCAATACCTGCCCTTGCAGTAACCTCGGGATGTTCAAAATCCATCTGGCAACCCCAGACCCTAACCGCAACCTGTGCAAACCTCATAACGTTACGCGGCATTTCGTATGTAAAGACAGCCGGCATTGTTACAGCCAGTCCCGCTCCGTGAGCACAGTCATAAAGTGCGGATAATTCATGTTCGATATTGTGGCTGTTCCAGTCCTGGTTACGTCCCACTCCGCATGAATTCGTATGTGCCATGGTTCCTGCCCACATTATGTTGGCTCTTGCTTCGTAGTTATCGGGATCTGCAATAACCCTTGGACCTTCATGAACCATGGTAAGAAGCAGTCCCTCTATAAGTCTGTCGGTTACCTCAACATCCGTAGAGCTTGTTATATAACGTTCATACAGATGCGCCATAATGTCGGTGATACCGCATGCCGTCTGATAGGGAGGAAGTGTCTGTGTCAGGGCAGGATTAAGGATACTGAACTTCGGACGTATTCCTTCACCGGTTGCTCCGCGCTTGTAATTGCCCTCTTCCTTCGTGATGACCGAATCACCGCTTCCCTCGCTTCCGGCAGCCGCAATGGTCAGTATGGTACCGACGGGAAGAGCCTTATCTATCCATTTACCCTGATAGAAATCCCAGAAATCGCCGTCATATACAACTCCCGCAGCTATCGCCTTGGATGAATCGATGGCGCTTCCGCCACCTACCGCAAGGACAAAGTCAACGCCTTCCTTCTTACACAGATCGATACCTTCATATACAAGTCCGCTCCTCGGATTGGGCTTAACTCCGCCAAGCTCGACATAAGCAAGACCTTCGGCTTCAAGGGATTTCTTAACCCTGTCAAGAAGACCGGAACGTACCACACTGCCTCCGCCGTAATGGATAAGTACCTTGGTACCGCCACACTGCTTAACGAGCTTTCCTGCTTCATTTTCGGTATCTTTACCGAAAACAAAACGTGTCGGTGAATAGAATTCGAAATTGTTCATACCTTAAATACCTCCTCATAATGTATGGTCAGTAAGAATTTAACCATTCATAACAGTTTCGAAATACTTGGCATTACGCTGTTATTATCAGTCGCCTTCAAACAATGGTGTTGAAAAGTATCTCTCAGCCGTGTCTGGCAACACTGTTACTACTGTTTTGCCCTTACCGAGCTTCTTCGCCATCTTAAGAGCCGCAGCCACGTTGGTTCCGGAGCTTATGCCGCACATAAGGCCTTCCTTGCGTGCAAGATCCTTCGCTGTACGGATGGCTTCTTCATCCGTGACAATATAGATATCATCATATATCTTCTGATTAAGATTGGCCGGAATTATACCGTCGCCTATCCCCATCTGAAGATGTGTCCCTATGTTTCCGCCGGCCAGTATTGCCGCATTTTCGGGTTCCACTGCCCATATTT
>JAEEHY010000294.1 GCA_016281085.1 Lachnospiraceae bacterium | reverse complement strand
GTACCATACGGTATAATCATCAGCATATTTAGCATCGGGTACTTCGATGCCGTAAGCATCCTCATCCGGAGCCTGATCCGGTGTTCCTATGGCATACTCTATAGATCCGAAGGTCGTGCTGCCGCCTGTTACGAGAGGCTGTTCAGTGCCATCATATGTACGGTTGTTTGGGTCAGGTGCAACCACTGTGGCTTCAGCTCTGGTTACTGTAAGTGTTCCTTTCTCATAATTAATTTCATAGTTGTCGGTAACGTCCTTGTCATCATCCGCCTCGCATCTTATCACAGCACCCTGTATGTGATTGTCGCTGCTTCCGACATTTGTCTGACTTCCGGTAACAGTTATGCTTCCGTTTTCGAGTTTATCGCCTTCACCCAGTGTAGTAGCATCGAATATGTAGTTTTCATTCGTAAGGGCGGTTCCGTCATATGTCTTACTGTCAGTAGCAGATGTTATTGTTATTTTCCGCCTGCTGATATTAACATTTATCGGTGCAGGAGCTTTGCCGGAATAATTATCAGTATCCTTTACTCTGTACCAAACAGTATAGTTATTGACATATTTACCATCGGGCACCTCGATGCTGTAGGCATTTTCATCCGGAGCCTGATCACCTGTCCCTATGGCGTATTCAATAGATCCGAAAGTCGTGCTTCCGCCTGTTAAAAGGGACTTCTCTGTGCCGTCATATGTACGATTGTTTGGGTCGGGTGCAACAACAGTAGCCTTAGCTTTGGTTACTTCAAGAGTTCCCTTTGCAAATGTAATGTTATAGTTGTAGGTAACATCAAAGCCGTTTCGTTTGATAACGGCAGTTGTCGGTGTGTTATCGCTCTTTCCGACATCTGTCTGACTTCCTTCTACAGTTACGCTGTCAAGAGTATCACCTTCAGCCAGATCAACATCTTCTTTAATACTGTTGCACGTCAGAGCAGTTCCATCATAAGTTTTGGTAGCATCTTTTGCGGTTATTTCAATGTTTCGTTTGTATATATGTACATCGAGAAACACCGGATCGGTACCTTTGTACTGTTTCGTCCCCAGAACTTTATACCATACCTTATAGGGTATTTCATTTCCACTGTTATCGATATTTACATATAACCCTTCGGGAATATAAGTACTGTATGCTGATGCATCGGGTTCATTATTCCCTTCGCTTACAGCATATACCATGGTTCCACCTGTTGTGCTTCCTGCAGCAACCAGAGCTTGTTCTGTACCATCGTAATGCCTGTTCTGTGCTTCGGGAGGAGTAACAATGACTTCAGTAGGTACAACCGTAACTTCTCCGATTTGGGACATTTTGGTTGCTGACTCTCCATTATCTGAACGTGTAGCGGTAACTTCGCAACAGTAATAGTAATTATCTACATCTTTACCTATAGGAATAGTGTAACCGTCTGTCGAAGAACCTTCTAATAATGTAAGTTCTTCGCCTTCGCTGTTGCATGAATACCACTTGTAATCTAATGTATATGACGCATCACTGCCGGTCGTTACTGAAACACTGATACTGTTTCCTTCGGAATATCCGTATTCAAGTACCAATGGATTTGGAGTAGGTCCTGTAATAATTGGTTCCGTAGCAGGCAGAGGAGTCCATTTGGCAAATAACTCGTTATTTTTAATAACGGGAGTTGCGAAATCATATAGATTGATGCAAGCCTGTTCTTTGTACCAGTTTTCCAGTTCATATCCATCCCTGACAGGTTCAGGATTGGGTGCAGATACTGTCAGACCATCTTCTACATCTACAGTTTTGACAGAAGTTTCACCAAATGAACCTCCGTTAGCGTTAAAATCAACTTTCCAACCTTTTTTGAATATTGCATATATGGTCTCATTTTCTGATATTGTATAATCGCTACCACCCGGATACCATGGTTCGGTTCCGCCTGCATCCTTGCTCCATCCCTTAAACGCATAGCCTTCCATACTGTCAGAAGGGAGAGGATATAATGTTCCTGACTGTGCCTTGACGTCAGCAAACAGATTACCTGAATCAGAGTAAAACTTAAGTGTTTTTAAATTTGTATCTTCGCCGGTTTTTCCCGCCCAGAATACTTTATAATTCAGTGTCTGTGACTCTATAGGCATTGGTGACGAATTGTTTGTAAGCCATATTTTGAATATATGCTCTGTTTCGGGAGCCCAGTTTAATCCCGAAGGACCCACATCTATTTCTTTATAAAAGCTATTATAAACGCTACTGTTAGTATTCTTCTTATCTCCACCTAAATCATCGCTTTCATCAATCGTATAATGTAGGGTTTGTTCCAGGTTTCCCTTATCTTCATATGGTACAGTCATTAACATTTTTTCGTTTTCAAGATCAGCAGTTAAATTACAGTCATATATTTCAAGGGTTTTTGAAACCTTAATTCCTGTCGTCTTGCTGACTGTTTGGTGGGGTTGAAGATTAACCGTCCATGACCATGCTATACCGCTATCGCCTTTAAATGTCGGTTGTGTTGGATTTGGATTTTCAATATCAAACATGTTGAAATATGCATTTGAATATAACCCGTACCATTTTTTTGTAAAATCACCTTCACCGGGATAAACCTTAAATTGTGCACCATATGTAGGATTGGGTATGGGCGTACCTGAAGTTGATGATTTAGTTGGCTTGTCGTCCTCCATAAGTATGCCGTTATCTACGAACTGTACCTTTGCTGTATCATTAGTACCTATTTGTGTATCTGCTGATGACCCAAATCTCACTGTGACAGATACATCTTTTTTATTATGAACATCGTAAACTAATGCAACAGCTCTGCCATTGTCGGTAATGCTGGCTGTAATACGAATCTGTACATCATCAAAAGTATAAAGCTTACCGAATTTAAATGAATTAAGATTATTTTTATTACCATTACCGACTTTAATAGCAGTAACATATCCTGATCCATCAGTGCCACCATATGTAGTCTTTATAAATTCACCATTATACACTCCATGAATATTAAAACTTGTATTAACACTTGGAAAGAACTTCATGAATTCGCTTGCACCTTCCTGAGTGACAGAATTAGATATATCCTTCAACTCTGCATCATCCAAAACCGCTATCTCGTATTCAACTCCGTCGATCGTGACTTTCATCCATTCTTCGGTATCATATGGCTCTGTGGATTTGAAGTAAAATGTTCCATCATCATTTAATATTTGGAGCAGATCCGGATTGCTGACCTCCACATCCGTTATATCGCCCGTGAGTCCAAGACACGACAAAATCGCGCTGAGTTCTGTACTTTCACCTCCTGTCAGTATTATTTTCTGATCACCATATATGATCTTATCTATATAATGAATTGAATCGTCTTCATCAGATATTTCAGTCTGCTTTTTTTCTTCTTTTGCTATTATTTCACTCTGTTCTTTTCCTTCTTCTGCTACATCTATAGTCGGTTCTGATAACGGATCCCCCTCTTTTTCGGTAGGTGCATCCCCGATTTCGCCCGTAAAATCAGCGTTTTCTGAATTATCAAATCCTGTCTTAATAAATAAAACAGAAGCATCATCAAGGATATTGCCTTCGAATTCTGCTTCTGCGTTATTATCCGTATTAAGTTGTGCAAAAACGTCCGGATTTAATTCGGACAGACCATATTCTCCGGGGGGATATACCTCTTGGCCGGGGGTTGGTATGCCGGAGCCGCCTGATGGTTCGGAAGCTGTATTGTGGTCTTCCTCGTAATGCTCTTCGTCGTCTGTATTTTGAGGTTTAACAGGCTCGACAGGTGCTCCTTCGATATCAGAGGCAAGAGGAAGCGAAGAACCATCTTTCTTTGCACCAGAAGGCTCCGTAGGCGCTCCTTTCTGTGTGTCAGAAGCCATGGCATCCTTGTTTTCAGGCGAACCTGCACCGTCAGTAAGGTCTTTGCCCTCGGCCTGTGCCGCATTTTTGGCCGGATCTATGATTTCCGTCCCGTCGGTGTCTTTAGTTGTTCCTTTTGTGTCTGTATTCTCAGAAACTTAAGTATTATGCGTACTTTCATTACCTTCGGGATCGGCTGCATCCTGCATGGATCCTGAAATATCGGTTGTTGATGTCGCATTTTCCGGGGTTGAATCGGTAAAAGTATCTGCTGTCTCCACAGGATATGCAGTATCAGATGAGCCTGTTGTCTGCGCAGGTACTGTACAGTCGGTTTCGGGATTTGTATCAGCAGGGGCCGTTGCAGTTGATATGGTATCAATGCCGTCGGAAAGAGCAGTGTTCTGCCCCTGATCCCCGTTGCCACAGTCAGACGGTGTGTTTCCGGCTGTTTC
>JAEEHY010000293.1 GCA_016281085.1 Lachnospiraceae bacterium | reverse complement strand
CCGGTTGATAATACATCTAAATCTTCAATATCATCATTCAGTTCTATGATACCCGTTTCACCGTTAACACCTGTGTACGTACCTGCTACGCCATCATCCTTACCCATTGCACGTATATGCGACTTGTTGATATTATTGTTACGAAGCGTTCCGTAATTCTCAGCCGCAAGTCCACCTACCACATTTTTCCCAATGATAGTCTTATTGTCTATACTGCACTCTCTGATAAGTCCTTTGTTAAGTCCGCACAGACCACCTACGTAATCATGTTCGCTGTTACCCATATTTGCTACAGAGCAGTTATACAGCGTTCCGGCGTTGATCTCGCAGATACCGCCCATATATGTACCGGCCGATTTAATAAGTCCCTGCTGTGCATTACTGCAATTGTTAAGTGTGGTACGCCTTCCAACCTTTCCTATAATTCCGCCACAGTAGGAATATTTGAAATCAGTCTCCACTCCCGCGTAATCATTGAGATAAGAATTGTTCTTAACCGTTCTTTCCTCGGGAGCCGATATGGGTTCAGCTGATTCATTAATGCTGACTGGTGTTGAATTAACAACATCCTCAATGTACAGGAAGGTATTGTCATCGTTATATCCCATTACTCCGCCCACATACAAATCACCCGTAATGGAATTTAATGTTGATACTTCCTTACTGTTTCTCTGGCCTTTTATGTATACACGCATGTATGATCCGTCACCCGATGAAGTGTTTACAGGCTTAAGTACAAGCGGATTATCCGACGCTTCATTGGTAAGATCATCAAGCAGTTTCTTATTTGCGGCCAGATCGGTTTTCTGCATGCCTGATGCAAGGTAATCAGCCACTATACGTGTTGCATATTTAGTCTCATCATATCCCGGCGCTCCGGCAAGATCTTCGGTTGCATTATCGATTATCAGGTTATACCCTATATAACCTCCTACGAATTCCTTACCGTTCAGTCTTCTGAAGAAGCCGTTTGATCCAAACGATCCGGCAACAATATTCGTTACGCTCTTATTTTCCTGCTTATTAAGGATGTTGCCTCCGATATCTCCGCCTACGAAGAAATCTCCCTGAACAACATCTGCATTTGAATAGATCGTATGTGATCCCTTATAACGGTCTGACTCATCCTGATTATCCACAGCAGTATCCATCAGCAGGCCTACAGCACTGTTCAGTCCGGCATATCCGCCAACAAAGCTGCTTCCCGTTCCGCCATATACATAACCCTTTACCACGGAATAATTCTCTATCAGGGAATCGGAATCATTGTATCCTACTATTCCTCCGAGGAAATTGTTTCCTCTGACATAACAGTTCGTTTCGATATCCCTGACTGAGGCTGTATTCTCATCCACTTCACTTGTTTTTCCGTCGGATGATATCTTCCTTACGGTATTGCTCATTACACCGTTGTTGTATCCGGCTATACCTCCGATGTAATTACCCCTGTAATTTATCTCGGTTTCCGGGAGTATCGGCTTAAGCTTCAATGAAGCCTCCGGTCTCGAACCTGTGTCATAAAACGTACTGTTATTTGCGTAAAGATATCCTGTATTGTAACCGGTTATTCCTCCGCAGTAGTTTCCGCCTGCATATACCTGTACGTTATTGATGAAACCAAGCACTTTATTGTTAAGATCTATATCCTTTACAGGTACGATATCCCTGGTCTCATCCTTTCTTGCTGCCTGTATTGCTTCAGGATCGAAGCTGTCGATATCTGAATACACATTTCCTTTAAGATATTTGTAACCTGCATTACTGCCGACTATTCCGCCGACATAATTCTTACCGGCTACTTTATTCTCATTTACACCCTTGGAAGGATCCTTATCCGAAACAGACGCAGCGACATTTCCACCAAGATAACCTAAGTTAAATCCTGCTATTCCTCCTACATAGTTCTTTCCTATGACATAGTTTACCCTGTTTTCCTCAGAGCTTTCTTCGGGTTTTGAATAACATCTGCTTATCTGACCGCCGTAATTGTAACCTACGATCCCGCCCGAGTAATTTCCCTCAACGTTGTTGACAAATACTTCCGCCGTACCAAACATCGCGGATATCTCATCGGCATCATACATAGGTGCTCCGTTACAGTCGTCCACTATTATGTGGGATATTACGGCATCATCGGTTGTATCATCCCTGTACCTGTCATATACATAACCTGTAATACCACCAATATATGCAATATCATCACCGGATATCTGATCTTCTCCGCTTCCCTTCGTAACTGTTTTAACTGCACCATAATTGGTACATTTTGTGATAAGGAAACTTACATCACTGTTATCATTGAAAATGTCAGCTGCCTTATCCTTATCAAAACCCGAGAACAGTTTCTGAAGTTCTTCATCCGTTAATACGTTGCCTTCAGCTCCTGTATAAATATCCTTGATAAATCCGTAATCATTTCTTACCGCACCTGCTATTCCACCTACTGCCTGTGCTCCTGTAACAGTTGCATTGTTGGTGATATTCTCCATTGTTTCGGTGCCTGTAACAGTCTGATCACTTTCTGTTTTCATGCTGTAAACTGTACGTTCGTTAACATGATTTCCTGACGGCAGAACTATACCTGCTATACCACCGACATATCTTCTTCCGTCTACCTTACAATTGTCCGTTAATTTGACATCCGATACATTACATGCATTAACGCCAAAGAATCCACCGGTGAAATCACCGCCGGACACTGTAGTCCTGTCAAGTGTAAGGTTCCTTACCGTTCCATAATTTATCTTTATGAAACCGGTCGGATCGAACCTGTTATAATCAATCTCATCCTTTGCTATGTTCAATCCGGAAATGATGTTTTCCCCGCCATACAGGCCATCATTTACTCTAAGCCGTGCTATTGAAGGGAAGCTGCCTGTATCCCTCATCGGGAATCTCAATATATCAGAAGCATCAAGATCCAGGCTTGTCGGATTCTCAGGATTGTCCCATGCTATATCCCTGGTACGGTCCGTAAAAAGACCGGCTTCAAGGATCTGCTTTTTCTTTATCACATAGTTAACTTCCTCAACTTCAGCATGTCCCAGATCTGCTTTACTGCCATCTACATTCAACAGTATATCCTGGGCATCATAATCAAGAGCCTCTATATACCTGATATTGTTAAGATGTCTTCCGTTCTTTATCTCGAAGGTATATTTATTTGCAGTTTCAAAAACATTTGCTTCATTCTTCTTCGTTTCACTGACTGAGCCTTCGCTTGCGCCGAAGCAGGTATTCTCTTTATTCGACCTGAGCAGATCTATATTGTTTACTTCCCTGGTTCTCTTGTATTTGGTTGACTGCTCTCCGCGTACCTGAGCAAACACATCATCCGGAGCAAGGCCGAACCTGAAGAAGCTTTGCGTATTTACAAAGCTTTGTGCCACCGGATCTGTAGCGAAATTCTGGGGCAGTGAATTGTTTCCGCTTGCTCCGAATCGTTCATTTTTATAAAATTCCTGTAATGCATCATTGTATATTCTGAACTTTTCCTGTGTTGCAGCAACATCCATACGATCCAGGATTATGTTTATACGAGCTCTCGGTCCGAAATAAACACCTGTCTCATTGACACCCTCAGCCCATACGATCATGGGTACGTTTTCCATTACCACGCCACTCTGTACCGCTTCTCCGCCACCTTCACTGGCTCTTCTGGGCTCGGGCTTTCCCTGCTCATAGACAAGATCATATCTTGTTACCTTACAATTAACCATCTGAGGACTGCTTCCGCCAAGAACAGCATTCTTATTCTTGATCTGACTGCCGTCTATCTCAAGTACGAGCTCGGGAGCATCACCCTTATCCGCATCCAGCAATGACACTGTATACTTGATCTGATTCAGGGCCTCGGGGTACTTGCTTATGGTATAGCTGAGATAGAGCATTTCCTCATTGTGCAGCTCTACATCCTTGATTTCGGGCTCCTTGCGGTTAACTGCCGTTGTAGCCTTGTACAGGGTATCAACATCATAATATCCCACCTTGCGTGAACGCCTCTGATCCTCTGCACGCATATCTTCAGCCGGACTGGCGCTGTGAACAATGTTATATATGCTCATTTCATCCGCAGCAGGTTCATCCGTACTTCCCGAGTATGTGTACTCATTATTCTTATCACTGTAGAAAACAGAAAAAACCTGTCCGTCGGCAGGTGTGAATTCGATACATATGGCTGCATCATTGAGTATGGCAGTATCATATACATATGATGACAGAAGCTCATATACCCAGTATTGGGGATCGGACTCAGTGAATCCGTTATTAAGATATGTTGCGTAATCTCCTTTTTTCGCACGAATGGACAGTATCCTGTCACGGTATTTATTGTCAAAGTTGTTCCATATCTGATCTACTTCATCCTTTGTATAACCGGCATTAACGAACTTACCGCTTCCACTGTCCCCGCTTCCGTTATATGTCCAGTTACCGCCAACCTGATACACTACGTTATAAGTCTTGTCTTTAGCTTCAAGCTTCCTGTTACTGCCCTTTCCAAGCAGGCTCTTCTGCATAGCCTCCAGCCGGCCGTCGGCACTGTAATCGTTCAGCTGATTCTGGGCAGCAACAAAGAGAGTCTCGGCGTATTCATTCTCACGGTTGAAATCTGCCCAGTCTCTCCATGCCAGTATTCCACCTACGGTAAGAGCTGCCATTATCGCAATAAGCACTATTGTGACAATAAGCTCTACCAGGGTAAAACCTCTGTTGTCATTATCTATATTTACCTTTCTCCTGTTATTCGATAAATTACCGATCACGTCCATGTTCCCCGTTTCATCCTACAACTATATTAAGTTCCTTTTTACCCAAAGAACCATCATTACATAGTTTGGAATAACACCTATATATTGTGTCATCTGTGCATCCTTCCACATCATGTTGATCTGATTGCAAAAATGCCTCCAAAATAATGATTTTACGACACAATTAACCAAATGATGCGCATACATCATCAATCAGTATATCGGCATAATAGCCCACTTTCATAACATAAATTATATCATTTTTTGGACGAAATGTAACTATAAAGTTTTATGTAAACATACCCGCCCCTGCTTCTCCCCGAATGTCTGTTCTTATTATTGTTGATGTGGTATACAAAGGCTTTGAAATAGATATGACAGGCATAAAATAAGCACCCGAAACGGGTGCTTATTCTTACTGTATAGATAAATTGTAACTGTTCTTTTACGGCTTACTTATTCCTTCTTACTCTCATCGTAAGCTCTCTTGGCTTCCTCTACGCCTGCCTTAAGACCTGCGAGTCCGGCCTTGGCTACTTCCTTACCGACCTTGGCTGCCT
>JAEEHY010000021.1 GCA_016281085.1 Lachnospiraceae bacterium | reverse complement strand
GAGCAGGCATACCATGATCAGATGGAAAAAGCTCTTGAAGGAGTGGAGCTTAATGAAGCGGCAGAAGAGTATGATGGCGTCGACCTGACGGGTGAGAAAAAGAAGAAGAAAGACGAGGGTAAAAAAGAAGGCTTCTTCAAGCGCCTGATAAAAAGCCTGCTGGCAGTTCCCGGGGAAGAAGAGGAATACGTGGATTCGGAGGGCGGTGTCTTTGCTGAGGAAACGGCAAAGGATATTGCACAGACCGGTGCTGCCGACAACGAAAAGATTCTGAAGGAGATGGGCGAGGACTCCGAAGAGCCGGCTAAGAAAGAAAAAAAGAAGAAGAAAGAAAAGAAACCAAAGAAAGAAAAGCCTGCAAAAGAGAAGAAACCCAAGAAAGAAAAGAAACCCAAAAAGGAAAAACCTCCCAAAGAGCCCAGAGACAGCGAGCTGTTCAAGATGCCTAAGCTTCCGAAGAAGAAGGTGGCACTCATCATGGCATGTACTATGTCGATCGGTGTGCTGATCGGAATGGCGGCTATGGTAATACCGTATTACAATGATGTGAACGAGGCATATTCAGCGTTTGAGGACAGAGATTACAAGAATACCTATATGTCTCTTACGGGGCACAAACTGAGTGAGGAACAGCAGGAACTGTATGATAAGAACCTGATCCTGTTCAGATTACAGCAGAAGCTTCGCTCCTACAGCAACTATTACGAGCTGGGCATGACGGCAGATGCATTAAACGCACTTGTTCAGGCAACCGGAGATGTGGATGAACAAAGAGAAAATGCACAGAAATACGGAATAACTGAACAGTTTAATGAACTTGCGGATCAGGTAGAGGGTGAACTCAATACCCGTTTTGGCGTGACAACGGATCAGGCAAGAAGCTGGCTCATGATAAGTGACAGTCAGGAATACACGCGCGCACTGTATGATTATATAGATGGCGGAGCAAACGGCGGAACAGGTGAGTTTGATGTAAATAATAGCGGTCAGGCCCTTCCTGCGGGAAATCCTGTGATAGACAAAGAAGAAGCGGAGTTCAGCAGCGAAGTTCCCGGTAATGAAGGTGACACGGGGGCAGCTGATGACAGCGGACAGCCCGGTGAAGAAATATCCGGCGACGGTAATGGCGAGGATGTCGGTGAAGAAATACCGGATGACGGTAATGGTGAGAATGCCGGTGATGGCAATCCCGGGAACGCCGATGTAATAAGCCCGATAGAGGGGCTTGAAACGGAAGGAATCTAATAATGATAGCTATAATTGATTATGACGCGGGAAATATAAAAAGCGTTGAAAAAGCATTACAGTATCTGGGGGCCGATACGATATTGACAAGGGACAAAAACGAGATACTTAATGCGGATAAGGTGATTTTGCCGGGTGTCGGTTCTTTCGGGGATGCAATGAACAGGCTGAGAAAATATGAGCTTGAGCCGGTTATCCGTGAGGTTGTTGATAAGGGTACACCTTTCCTGGGCATTTGCCTGGGACTGCAGCTCCTGTTTGAAAGCAGTGAGGAAACCCCGGGAGTTGAAGGACTGTCAATACTTAAGGGAAAGATAATCAGGATCCCGGAGGGTGAATATCTGAAAATCCCTCATATGGGATGGAATTCACTGCATCTTGTTAATGAAGGAAGGCTGTTTGCGGGGATAGATGAAGGATCGTATGTATACTTCGTACATTCGTATTATCTCAAAGCAGAGGATGACAGTATAGTAAAGGCTACTACACAGTATAATACATGCATTCATGCATCTGTCGAAAAGGATAATGTTTTCGCGTGTCAGTTCCATCCGGAGAAAAGTTCAAAGGTAGGACTTAAGATGCTTGAGAATTTTTTGGCTGTATAACAGGAGAAAATATGTACACAAAGCGTATAATACCCTGCCTTGACGTTAACAACGGAAGGGTGGTCAAGGGAACAAATTTCATAAATTTAAGAGATGCGGGAGATCCCATAGAGGTCAGTAAGCTTTATGACGAAGCGGGAGCTGACGAGCTGGTATTTCTTGACATAACCGCATCCTCAGATTCAAGAAATATCAAGACAGAACTGGTAAGAAGAATAGCCGAGACCATATTTATACCGTTCACGGTCGGGGGCGGTATACGTTCTGTGGATGATTTCAGAATGATTTTAAGGGAAGGCGCCGACAAGGTGGCCGTTAATTCGGCTGCGATCATGGAGCCTGAGCTTATATCACGTGCAGCGGATAAGTTCGGAAGCCAGTGCGTCGTTGTGGCCATTGATGCCAAAAGACGGGATGACGGTAAGGGCTTTAATATATTTAAGAACGGCGGCCGTGTTGATATGGGTATAGACGCCGTTGAGTGGGCGATAAAGGCCTGCGGACTCGGTGCCGGTGAAATACTCCTTACCAGTATGGACTGTGACGGCACGAAGGCAGGATATGACATAGAACTTACAAGAACAATATCGGAGAATGTGAACATACCCGTAATTGCTTCCGGCGGTGCGGGAACTAAGGAACATTTCTATGAGGCGTTAACCGAAGGGAAAGCCGATGCAGCCCTGGCAGCTTCTCTGTTCCATTATAAGGAGCTTGAAATATCCGATGTGAAACAATATCTGAGAGACAAAGGAGTGTCGGTAAGACTGTAAAATATATGGCAGCAATAGACAATGACTGGTTGGAGCCGCTCAGCCCGGAATTTAAAAAATCATATTACAGGGAGCTCTATAAAAAGGTAAGGCAGGAATACAGCACTAAGGTTGTTTTTCCACCTGCGGATGATGTTTTTAATGCGTTCAGGCTCACTCCGTTAAAGGATGTAAAGGTTCTCATACTGGGACAGGATCCTTATCATGAGCCGGGACAGGCGCATGGACTGTCATTTTCGGTAAAACCCGGAATAGAGATCCCTCCTTCCCTGCTGAACATTTATAAGGAATTACATGATGATCAGGGATGTTATATTCCAAACAACGGATATCTTGAAAAGTGGGCAAGGCAGGGTGTAATGCTTCTGAATACCGTGCTTACGGTCAGAAATCATCAGGCCAATTCGCATAAGGGCATCGGATGGGAAGAGTTCACCGATGCGGCGATAAGGGTACTAAATGAACAGGACAGACCAATAGTATATATGCTGTGGGGAAAGCCTGCGCAATCCAAACAGGAGATGCTTAATAATACAAAGCATCTGGTGCTTACCGCACCGCACCCAAGTCCTTTGTCGGCTTACAGGGGCTTTTTCGGATGCAGGCATTTCGGACGGGCAAACGAGTTCCTTAAGAGTAACGGGCTTAAGGAAATAGATTGGCAGATAGAGGATATATAAGAGGGGAGTAAGATGTTATGAATGTTAAGACGGTCAAACGTATGATCGCCGCCGCCACGGTTATTTTGATAGTCGTGGGTGTGATATTGGGCGTATATTACGGTGTCAGCTATTTCTCCGAAGCAAACAAGGTGGCTGACATATTGCGTACCGGAAGCAAATATATGGATGCGGGTGATTACGAGAATGCTATTAAGTATTATGACGATGCACTTAATTACGAGCCCGAGAGTACGGAAATACGAAATGCCATATCTTATGCATACATAAAGCTGGCTGAGCAGAGCAGTGATAATGCCCGTGCGGTCGAACTGTATCAGAAATCTCTTTTGTACAATAAGACAAACAAAACCCCGTATTGGGGAGTGGCCAATATATATGAGAATCTTGGCGATGAGAACAACATGATGATATCCCTGCAGACCGGATATGACATCACAGGTGATGAGGCCATGAGACAGAAGATGGAAGCTGTGGAAGCCGAGAGAGCCAGGATACAGGCGGAAGAGGAAGCTGCAGCTGCAGAGGAAGCCGAAAGGAATGCCATCGAGGAAGCACATGCGGAATCGTTGAAGGCGCTCTACGATCTGTTTGAGGTTCAGGATCTGGATGCCGTTAAGGACATGCTGAGAACCGATGAGTATATGGATCTTGTTGATGAAGTGGTTGGCGACAATTCATTTTTCTATGGTACCAAGACTGCGGATGGCAAGCGTTCAGGCAAGGGGATCGCAGTATATAAGGACGGATACTTCTATTACGGTGATTTTGCCAATGATGTAAGAGAGGGCTCGGGCGTTATGATGCGGGCCGTATATTCGGAATCATCGGCGATAGGATCGTTTGTGTATAACGGTGAATGGAGTAACGATAAGCCCAATGGTTCGGGAATGTGTACATCCAATTACTATAAAGACAAGATCGGTGAGTCGGGACTCAGCAAGCAGATAATCACCGGTACCTATACCGATGGTCTGGAGAACGGGGCAATGACATTGCAGGGAACAACCAAGAGCGGTGGAAGCGTCAGCTATTCCTACACAGCCGAGAACGGAGTTGCCAAGAAATCCTCGGATGAAGATTCGGGAGTTAAAGGGCAGTATATAATTGCAAAATCAAGTGACGGGAAGAGCAATCTTACCTCGGACGGTTCGCTCAGAGGCGTTGAGGGATATGCAGACTGATCGGGCGTAAGACGGGAAAGTGTGCTGAAGATATAATACTAAGGTTTGGGAGGAGACAGTGCAGTTATGGAATCATTTATCAATGAAGTGGATTTCTTTAAGGGAAACAATCCCGAGGAGATCGCAAGGGAATACGGGACGCCGTTATACGTTTACAATGAGGATATAATCAGGGACAGGATGATGAGGGTGGCCGGAGTCATAACGGCCTATCCGTACAGAGCCAACTACTCATGCAAGACCAATACAAATCTTGAGATTCTGAAGATCGCGCTGTCGGTCGGTGTGAACGCGGACGCAATGAGCGAGGGGGAGATGCGCATGCTGCAAAAGGCCGGCTTTCCTTCGGACAGGATATTCTATGTATGTAACAACGTATCTGCCGATGAAATGAGATATGCGATAGAGAATAACATTCCTGTAAGCCTTGACAGCCTTGACCAGTTGAGGCTGTTCGGAGAAATAAACAGAGGCGGCAGGTGCGCGGTCAGAATTAATCCGGGCGTAGGTGCGGGGCATCATGAGAAGGTTGTAACCGCAGGTAAAAAGACGAAGTTCGGAATAGCGGAAGAGGATATTGATTCGATCTTTGATATAGCGAAGGAATATGATCTTAAGATAATAGGAATAAATCAGCATGTGGGTTCACTGTTCATGGATCCGGCTCCTTTCCTTGCTGCCGTAGACAATCTCCTGAGGATAGCCAAGAAATTTGAGAACCTTGAATTCATAGATTTCGGGGGCGGTTACGGTATTCCGTATCACAAGCTTGATGATGAAAAGGAATTCGATATGAGCAGCTTTTCTAAAGAATTCACAAAGAAGCTGGATGAATTTGTTAAGGAATACGGCAGTGCACCGATGTTTAAGAGTGAGCCCGGAAGGTATTGCGTGGCAGAGGGTGGCGTAATACTCGGACGCGTTCATTCGATCAAACAGAATTCGGGTGTTAAATATATCGGAACGGATGTAGGAATGAATGTACTTGTACGTCCGTCAATGTATGATTCTTGGCATGATATAGAGATCATATCGGACGGTAAGGTGGTTGCGCGCGATAAGGACAGCATGGAGAAGGTCACCGTATGCGGAAATATCTGCGAATCCGGGGATGTCCTGTGTAAGGACAGGGAGCTTCCGGGGGTAAAGGATAATGATCTTGTCTGTGTGCTTGATGCGGGAGCTTACGGATATTCGATGTGTTCTTCATACAATACAAGACTCAGACCCGCAGAGGTTATGATCTGTTCTGACGGGAGCGTAAAGCTTATCCGCAGGAGAGAGACCTTTGAGGATATGTTCAGGTTATATGAGTAACAAAAAGGAGAAGGCCGGCAGATGACGGTTAGGGAGCTTAAAGTAGGAGAATCAGCCAGAATAGAGTCGGTCGGAGGAGAGGGTGCCCTGCGCCAGCATCTCCTTGATATGGGGGTGCTTCCGGGTGCCGAGCTTACTCTGGTCAAGCTTGCGCCGATGGGTGATCCCATGCAGATACGTATTCACGGATACGAACTGACCTTCCGGCTGGAGGAAGCTGAGAAGATTGAAATTACAAAGATCGACGCTGTAGCCGAAAAAAAACATAAAAAGGAAAGAAACAAAAAAATAGAGCATCCGGGTCTTGGAGAGGAAGGCAAATATCATCCCAAGGGCAGTGGGAATCCGCTCCCGGATGATACGATCCTTACATTTGCACTTGTAGGAAATCAGAACTGTGGAAAAACAACCCTGTTCAATCAGTTGACAGGTGCCAATCAGCATGTCGGTAACTTTCCCGGAGTTACCGTTGACAGAAAAGACGGAGAGATCCGTGGTTATAAGAATACATTGATCACAGATCTTCCGGGCATATATTCCATGTCTCCGTATTCGAGCGAGGAACTGGTCAGCAGGGATTTCGTGCTGGATACAAAACCAAAGGCTGTCATAAATATAGTGGACGCAACAAATATCGAACGTAATCTGTATCTGTCGATGCAGCTTCTTGAAATGAACATCCCCATGGTCATTGCACTTAATATGATGGATGAGCTGCGCGGAAATGGCGGAACGGTTAACATAAATCTGATGGAAAGCATGCTTGGCGTTCCGGTAATTCCGATATCAGCTGCAAAAAATGAAGGTATAGACGAGCTCGTACGGCACGCAGTTCATGTTGCAAAATATCAGGAATGCCCCGGAAGACAGGATTTCTGTGATGAAAAGGATCACGGGGGCGCAGTACACAGATGTCTTCATGCTGCGATGCATATGATAGAGGATCATGCCGCGGCAGGCAATCTTCCGCTTCGCTTCTGCGCGAGCAAGGCGGTTGAGGGCGATAAGCAGATACTTGATAAGCTTATGCTTGATGATAATGAGAAGGAGACGCTGGAGCATATCACCAGACAGATGGAGACCGAGCGCGGTCTTGACAGCAGTGCAGCCATAGCCGATATGCGGTTTGCCTTTATAAAGAAAGTATGCAATGAATGTGTGGTAAGGCCGCATGAGAGTAAGGAGCATGTAAGAAGCAGTAAGATAGACAGGGTCTTAACGGGAAAATTCACTGCGATACCTGTTTTTATAGCAGTAATGGGTACGGTATTTTTCCTTACCTTCAATGTGATAGGAGCTTTTCTGCAGGATATGCTTGACATGGCAATAGGAAAGCTGACGGACATTGTTGATATTGCCATGACAAGGGGAGGGGTAAATGAGACGCTCCACAGTCTGGTCATAAAGGGTATATTTGAAGGAGTGGGAAGCGTTCTCAGCTTCCTGCCCGTCATCGTGACAATGTTTTTCTTCCTTTCGCTGCTCGAGGACAGCGGCTATATAGCCAGAGTGGCATTTTTTATGGACAAGCTTCTTAGAAAGATAGGGTTATCGGGCAGGAGTATTGTACCGATGCTTATTGGTTTCGGATGTACGGTTCCGGCAGTTATGTCAACCAGAACACTTCCGAGTGACAGGGACAGGCGCATGACTATATTGTTAACGCCGTTCATGAGCTGTACAGCCAAGCTTCCGATCTATGCATTTTTTGTTGATGCGTTTTTCCCAGGAAAAGGCGGGCTCGTCATAACTGCTTTGTATGTGCTTGGAATCCTGTTTGCCATTGCTGCTGCACTAATTTATAAGAAAACTGTTTTCGCGGGTGAAGCTGTGCCTTTTGTTATGGAGCTTCCCAATTACAGGCTGCCGAGTGCAAGAAATGTTATGCAGCTTTTGTGGGAGAAGAGTAAGGATTTTCTTCAGAGGGCTTTCTCTGTAATACTCATTGCTACTGTGGTCGTATGGTTCTTAAAGAGTTTTGATTTCTATTTCAACCTGGTTGAAGCGGAAGAGGATAGCATACTGGCGTATATTGCAGGTGTCGTTGTCCCTGTCCTTAAGCCTGTCGGACTGGGAGACTGGCGGATATGCACATCTTTAATATCGGGATTTCTGGCAAAGGAGAGCGTGGTTTCGGTACTCGGCGTCCTGTTCAGGAATGCGGGCGGAGTAGGCGCGGCTCTGACACCACTGTCGGCGAGCTGCCTGCTTGTATTTTCGCTGCTGTATACCCCCTGTGTTGCGGCAGTTGCTTCTATAAAGAATGAGCTTGGGGTTAAATGGGCTGTGAGCGTTGTTGTATGGCAGTGTTTTGTCGCATGGGTTGCAGCGCTGCTCGTGAGACTGATAGGAATGGCAGCAGGACTGTCTTAAGGGAGGTAAAAACGTATGAAAGCATTGTTTGTGGGTGGAACCGGTACTATCAGTATGGCAATAGTCAGACGTCTGGTCGATGAACTTGGCTGGGAGGTGTGGCTTATTAACAGAGGAAACAGGAGTGCCGAGCTTCCTGAGGGTGTTAAAGTCATTACAGCAGACATTAATGACGAGGAGTTGGTATCAAAGAAGCTTGAGGGAATGTATTTCGATGTCGTGAGCGAGTTCATCGGGTTCACGGTGGATGCTGTGGAGCGTGATTACAGGCTGTTTAAGGATAAGACAAGACAGTATATGTTTATAAGCTCCGCTTCTGCATACAACAAGCCTGCTTCAAGCTATATTATTACAGAGGGTACCACACTTGCAAATCCTTACTGGGAGTACTCAAGGAATAAGATAAAATGTGAGGAATTCCTTATGGAGAAATACAGGAATGAAGGATTCCCTGTTACAATAGTAAGACCGAGCCATACATATGACGAGAGAAGTATACCGCTCGGCGTTCATGGGAATAACGGATCATGGCAGGTGATCAGGCGTATGCAGGAGGGTAAGCCCATTATCATCCAGGGTGACGGAAGTTCTCTGTGGACGGTTACCTTCAATAAGGATTTCGCCATCGGGTATACCGGACTTATGGGCAACCGTCATGCAATAGGTGAGGCGTTCCAGATAACAGGTGACGAAACCCTTACATGGGATCAGATACATCAGACCATTGCTGACGCTCTCGGAGTGGAGCTGAAGGCATATCATGTTGCTTCCGAATATTTAAGTGCTGTCGGTGATAAGTACGGTTATGATTTTACCGGAAGCCTTATCGGTGACAAGGCCACAACGGTAGTGTTTGACAACAGGAAGCTTAAGAGGGCGGTTCCTGATATGAAGACCACCGTAAGGTTCGATCAGGGTGTAAGGATCGCACTTGACAATATCCTGTCTCATCCCGAACTTCAGAAGGAGGATCCCGAGTTCGACGCATGGTGTGACAGGGTCATTGCAGCTCTGGAGAAATCCAAAGAAGCAGTATAAATAACGGACATCAGCCGAATTGTTGGTTTTTTCAGTATTGATATATTGGTCGTGCTGTGCTATTATTTAATAGTTGTTTTTATCGGTAACGACCGATATGCCGGCGTGTCGGAATGGCAGACGAGGCAGACTCAAAATCTGTTGTGGGCAACCACGTATGGGTTCAAGTCCCATTGCCGGCACTTATTAAATACCCCTTGGAGGTGCTTGAAAAAAGACCTTCAAGGGGTTTTGCTTTCTGAAGACATGATTGATGATCGCTTATGGATAATTGTTGATAAACAATTTAAGCCGGAAGCCAGGGTTGATATTATATATTTTATAATTTATAATTATTTTATTGACGGTTTGTTTCAACAATTCACACCGGCACATTTTTTTTTTAAATATGAGATGGTCCGGCAGATGATTTCCAAAATACATATGAGTTCGACAGCAGAGAAAATCGTAACAAAGAAATATATAACTGTTATATTGCTGATACTGTTGCTGTTTTTGTCCGGATGTTCGCAGGGAAAAAACAATTCGACCGGTTCAAAAGCGGGGAATGACATGGAAAATATCCGTAAGGTCGGAGTGATTCTGGGCTGGGAATCGGATATTATGTTAACTTATGATAACAGTGTCAATCCTGTAAGATATGATGAACTGTCGGATCTTTTTCTGGCACTTCGATATAATAAGATTGACGCAGTATCCCTGGACGAATCCTCGATAAAAAGATTTGAAAATTCATTTACCGGTGTGAAAAGGATTGAGCCCGAAACCGGTGTATCCGGCTATGTAGCTCTGTTTTCACCGAAGAACAAAGATCTTATGGATGATTACAATGCATTTCTTACGGAATACATGAGTACCCCCGAGTACGAGACCTTTAAACGGACAAAGGCATCCTTCAACGGATTTGACTATCCCGAATTTGATACTGCAGCAAACGGTACCGGCCGCTCCATTAAGGTTGCCTATATGGCAGGTGCATATCCAAGAGCATTTGAAGATACGGAAACCGGTAACACTATGGGGTTTGAAGTCGAAATTATGCTTAAATGGGCTCATGAACGAGACTACAATCTCGAATTTATACCGTCATCTTATACGGATATAATTAATGGTCTCAGGGTAGGCAGATATGATGTTGCAGCGGGTTACTTCAGTGATCTGTACAAGGAAGACTATATACGGTCCGGCCTTAACATAAGTAAGCCTCATGACTTTGAGAAGATATATATGCTCGTAAGGACGGGCGACAAGATTACAGTGAGTAAAGATGTAGACGATCTGTTCTAAAAGAAGGAAAAGTATATGAATTATCTTAAGAACCAAATCTATTACACATTTATACATGAGCACCGGTACAGACTTTTTGTTGACGGAATCGGTATTACATTACTGCTTACGGTGGCAAGCTTCCTGTTCGGTACACTCTTTGGGATCATACTGTGTGCGGCAAGACGCAGTCGAAGAAATACAGTGAGCTTAACAGCAGCAAAGATCACTGCTGTTTTAGTACAGATACCGACGATGGTAATGCTCATGATCATGGTATATCTTATCTTTGGTGAGAGCAGTATACCGGTTCTTGTTCTCGTTATCATAGGCCTGACTCTTAAGACGGGAGCCTATATATCGGAGATAATAAACACAGCCCTGAATGCTGTCGACCCCGGTGAGCTTGAAGCTGCAAGAACATTGGGAATGTCCCGTGTACAGACTTTCAGGTATGTAATCCTGCCGCAGGTTATAAATACCGGAATTTCCCTGTATAAGAATCAGTTCATAGTCAGTATGCAGGAGACTTCAGTCGTAGGATATCTGGCAATCGTGGATATAACCAGAGTATCCTCCATAATAGCATCAAGAACCATGGATTCATATTTCTCTCTTATTGTTGTTACATTGATTTATTTCCTTATAGGATTTGCGGGAAAGAAACTTATTGACCTTATGGGAAACAGAAAGCATATGGTGATAGAAGGATGAGTGTGATAAGTGTCAAAGATCTGTCTATGGATTACGGTAGAGGTATAATATTCAAAGATGTGAACCTTGATATAGAAAAAGGCGAGTCTGTTTTTTTAATAGGTAACTCAGGTTGCGGAAAGAGTACATTATTAAGATGTATGAACGGTCTGGCCAAACCCACATCCGGGGAAGTATACTTCAGCGGACAGCGTGTGTCCCCTGATAATGATGATATCGATTCCATCAGATGTCATATGGGTATGGTTTATCAGCATTTCAACCTTTTTTCGCATCTTAACGTACTCGAGAACATCGTCCTTGCTCCGATGATGGTGCTTAAGCGCTCCAAGGCCGATGCGATAAGCGAAGCAAAGAAGCTGCTTGAAAGAGTGGCAATGTCCGGAAGGGAAAATGCCATGCCATCGGAACTCTCAGGCGGACAGAAGCAGCGCATCGCCATCGCGAGAACCCTGGCCATGCATCCTGATGTCATATTGTTTGATGAGCCCATCAGTGCTCTGGATCCGACCATGGTGGAGGAGGTTGAAAACGTAATCAGCTCT
>JAEEHY010000292.1 GCA_016281085.1 Lachnospiraceae bacterium | reverse complement strand
TACGGAGTCCACAGGGAAGGAGATCTTATGTACTGGGGTTGTACCACGAAAGCCGAAAGTATATATGAACAGGAGCTGGCGGAGCATGTTTACCGGATCGAGAATTCACCTTCGGGCATAAAGGCGGAGATCGACGGGAAGGAGATATTTACGACAAGAGCGAATGTTAAATTGGTCACCGATCTGGCGGGAGAGATAATAACAGTCTATGAATTGCATTAGATTTATGGTAAAATGTGACAGAGGAGGAACCATTATACCAAACGGCAAACTTGCGAAGAATAATTCAGGATGGTTCCGACGATACGTCATAAGGGCGGACCGCTGGCGGGGGATGCCTTATGACACTGAAAGAACAGCAGTAAATATTGTTCTGGGAGGAAAAGATATGGCAGCGAAAAACATTTCCAATATGGTATGTAAACAGAAGAGACCTGTGAAGGTGATGCAGTTTGGAGAAGGCAATTTTTTAAGGGGCTTTGCCGATGAGATGATCGATGTTTCCAACGAGAAGGGTATTACGGATATGTCGATCGTTATCGTCAAGCCGAGAAAGGGTACGCTCAAGGAGGCTTTCAGACAGCAGGACTGTGATTACACGGTTTCACTCCGCGGTCTTATGAATAATGAACCGACAAAGAGAGAACGTATAATAACAAGCGTTACCGAAACTATATCGTGCTATGATGATTATGATAAATACATGGAATATGCGGTGTCTGACGATCTCAGGTTTGTTATATCCAATACAACCGAAGCGGGAATAGTGTACGATGGCACCGACACTCCTGATATGAAGCCTCAGAAGAGCTTCCCGGGTAAGGTAACTGCTCTTCTCTATGCCAGATACAAACATTTTGAGGGAGACAGAAGCAAGGGACTTATCTTTCTTCCTGTCGAGCTTATTGACAACAATGCTGATGTGCTTAAGGAGATCGTGCTCAGGCATGCGGCCGAATGGAAGTTAAGGGACGGGTTCATTACATGGATTAAGGAAGCCTGTGTGTTCAGTAATACACTGGTGGACAGGATAATATCCGGATATTCGGCAGATGATGAAGAGGAACTGTATAAGAGGAAAGGATATGAGGACAAGCTTCTGGTGGCAGGCGAGCTGTTCGGTCTTTGGGTAATAGCACAGGATGAACGTATCACTGCCGAACTGCCGCTTGATAAGGCGGAACAGCCGGTCTTGTTCGTCCAAGACATCAAGCCGTATAAGACACGTAAGGTAAGGATACTGAACGGTGCTCACACCTCCTTTGTTCTGTGGGCATATCTTAAAGGACATGATTATGTGCTCGAGGCAATGGACGATGAAGAGATCAGGGAATTCGTCGAAGGAATGCTCAGGGACGAGGTAATAGATACGATAGACCTTGACAAGGATGAGCTTAATAAGTTCGCGGATGACGTTATCACAAGGTTCAGGAATCCGTTTATCAAGCATGCATTGTCCTCCATTGCTCTTAACAGTGTATCGAAATGGAAGACAAGGTGTCTTCCCACTCTGCTTGATTACTTTAAGATGAAGGGTAAGCTACCCGACAGGCTTACGAAATCGCTTGCGGCTCTTCTGCTTTATTACAGAGGAAGCGTGAACGCGGAGGGTGACTATGTGGGAACGCGTATCAAGGATGGTAAGGCATGCGAATACAAGATAAACGACGATCCCACGATCATTGATTTCCTTAAGGATTGTTCCGGCCTTTCTGATGATGAATATATTGACAGGATGCTTGATGCCGAGAAGTTCTTTGGTATGAAGCTGTCGGATATTGAAGGTCTGGCCGACAAGGTCAAGGCAGATTACGCCGTGCTTGCCGGGTTGAGAAATTGATCATGCAGGGCTTTTACGGAAAGACGCTGATACGACGGAGTAAATGAAGGCAGGATCTTAAGTAAACCGACAGTTCAGGGTAAGAGAACCGTAAGCTGTCGCAAGGTGTTAAGCAGGATAAAAGAGGTTGGCAGATGAAAACTATCAGGATAAATCCGGCCGATAATGTTTCGGTCGCACTTACGGATATAAAGAAAGACGAAGCCGTTGACAGTGTGGACGGCCTTAATACAAAGGAGGATATCGAGAGAGGGCATAAGATAGCTCTTGAAGATATAAAGGAAGGCTCACCGGTCATTAAATACGGTAATGTGATCGGATATGCAACAAAGGATATCGTGGCCGGTACCCATGTCCATACACACAATATCAAAACAGGCTTATCCGAAAAGCTTGAATATGAGTATACGCCGGTTTCTGCATATGAGCACAAGCCGCTTGAGGGACTGAGCAACAGTTTTATGGGTTGTGTCAGGAAGAACGGCGAGGTGGGCATAAGGAATGAGATATGGATCATCCCTACGGTTGCCTGTGTGAACGATATAGCAAAGAAGATAGTAGAGAATACACGCGGATATCTTAAAGAGGACGGTGGAAGCATCGATGATATCGTGACCTTTTCCCACCCTTACGGCTGCTCGCAGCTGGAAGAGGATAAGGAAACGACGGAACGGATACTTGCCGATCTGTGCACTCATCCCAATGCCGGCGGAGTGCTGCTCTTAAGTCTTGGCTGCGAGAACTCCGGTATCGAACATATAAGGGACAAGTTCCCGGAGCATGACGAGTCAAGGATACGTTATCTTGTCTGCCAGGATGTGGAGGATGAGCTTGCAGAAGGTGAGAAGCTTGTAAAAGAGCTTATCGATGCCGCATCAAAGGATAAAAGAGAAGCAGCAGGTGTGGATCGCCTGGTCGTAGGACTTAAATGCGGTGGTTCGGACGGTCTGTCGGGAATAAGCGCCAATCCGCTTCTCGGGCGTGTGGCAGATGAGGTCATCGCACGCGGAGGAAGCTGTATCCTTACCGAGGTTCCGGAAATGTTCGGTGCCGAGAGGATATTGATGAACAGATGCAGGGACAGGAAGGTATTTGATGAACTCGTAAGTATGATAAACGGTTTCAAGGACTACTTTATAAGCAACGGACAGAGTATTTACGAGAATCCTTCGCCGGGTAATAAGAAGGGCGGTATATCCACATTGGAGGATAAGTCACTGGGATGCACGCAGAAGTCCGGAAGTTCTCCCGTTAACGGAGTGCTCGGATACGGAGAGTGTATAAAGGAGCAGGGTCTTAATCTCCTGTATGCTCCCGGTAACGATCCCGTAGCGGCAACGGCACTTTCGTCCGCGCATGTACAGCTTATTCTGTTCACCACGGGAAGGGGAACGCCTTTTGCGGCACCCGTACCGACAATGAAGGTGTCATCCAATTCGGCCCTGGCGGCAAAGAAAAAGAACTGGATCGATTTTGACGCCGGAGTACTTGTTGCCGATGCCGATAAGGATACGGTAACAAAGCAGCTGTACGAAAAGGTCATTGCCTGTGCATCGGGCGAATATGTATGCTCGGAGAAGATGGGTTATCATGATATGGCAATATTTAAAAGAGGAGTAACACTGTAGGAGGAAACAGAGCAGGGAAAACAACCCCGGATGAGTTGCAAACATTTATGACATATTACGGAGGCGAAGATATGGGTAAAAAGAGAGCGGAACAATACACAAAAGAAGACGTGATCACTCTTGTCGGTAAGTCTGTTGATGTCGTAATCGGTACGCTGCCAAGTCCGCCGGGAGAAACAGAGTGGAAGCAGGATTGTGATAATTCGGCAGGAAATGTTCTTTATTCAATACAAATTTCAAAAAACGGGTAAATTAATTGCCATTTTTTTTTCTGAACCGTATAATTATATAGAAAAACAAATTTTCATAATGAAAATTATATACAGCCAAACATAAAGGAGGATAATAAGATGAATAAACAGGATAATTTACTTAATCTGGAACAGCTTGCTGATGTTAACGGTGGTCTGGTAGTATCTGACGAGAAGAAGCAGAAATATTGGTTTGTAAAGCCTGACGGATCTTCACTACAGGCTCCTTCGGAGAAGAAGGCTAAAGAGTATGCTAAATCATACAACGCAAGCCCGAAGGTATACTCAAGGGAAGAGTTCAAGCAGAGCTTCGGAAAAGATGTGGAAGATTGATCAAACGGGTAAATGCGGTTTTTGACCTTTCGGATCATGAGATGACAAACACATGGGTTAAGATAAAAACCTGCTTCTGTTGATCGGAAGCAGGTTTTATCTTATTTAATGATCCTGTATTCAAACTCCGATGTGAAACAGTCCTTAAGTCCTTCTGTGATATACAGTTCACCGGTATCGCTTAAGAGCACAAGCTCGAACCTGTCGCGCATGGTGTGCCATAAATCGACGGCCCTGTCTTTTCCCATTACATAAACGGCGGTTGAAAGTGCATCTGCCAGTGTCGGATCGTCCGACACGACGGTGACGGATTTAAGGCCTGCATCTGCAGGATAACCTGTCGAGGGATCGATTATATGGTGATATATCAGGCCATCCTTTTCAAAATAACGTTCATACCCGCCTGAGGTAATAACACATTTATCGCTTACCTTAAGAACACCGGTAAATGTACTTACTCCGGTATCATCGGGTTCGGGATTTTTTATCGCTATGCTGAAAGGTGAACCGTCGGGTTTACTTCCGATCACACAGACATTACCGCCAAGATTTATGAGAGCGCTGTTTATCCCGCGGTCTTTGAGTATATCGCGTACCTTCATTGAAGCATAACCTTTGGCTATACCTCCAAGATCGATCATTGCACCGTCAGACAGGGACACTGTGTTATCAGTGGTATTGACCGAGATTTCCGAGGCGTTTACCAGTTTACATAACTCGGAGACGGCAGCTTCATCCGGAACCCTGTAGTTACCGTCAGTAAAGCCCCATTCTTTTATGACAGGGTATATACAGATATTGAAGGCTCCGTCTGTCATTTCCTTTATTTCGATGCTGCGCTCAAGGAGGTATTGAAGGTCGTCATTAAGATCGCAGGAGCCCGTACTGTTAAGCTTGTAAATACTGCCGTCCTTATTTGTTACAGAAAGTGCGGTATCAAGGTTCAGTATGGCCGCCCTTGCGTCTGCCAGTGCCTTATCTGCATCCTTTCCGTAAGCCTGCAGGGACATTATCGTATCCATGGCAAAGAAATCTTCCGAGGCTTCGGTGTTTCTCATATGGCATAGATAAAGACCGGTAAGGGACAGCAGCAGTATTAATGATATAATAATGAGTGTACGTGAATTGTTTCTGCTCATTTGATAAGTATTCCTGTGGATGTAAAAGATCAAGAGTGTATGATCCTGCTCATTTCATTTGTGTCTGACAGGATCGGATCATAAAACCGCTCACATTATATCATGCTTAAAGACACCTATAAACCGTTTTATATTATTACGAATTGTACTATTGTCTTTCCCGTGTTAAAATACTCTCAAAATGACCGGGTTGATTTTCAGTAAGTCATTCGAAAGGAAGCAGTATGAGAATTGCATTGTTTGTAGGTCAGATATATCTGTATACGCAAAGAGAGGTTATACGTGGGATATATGAGGAATGTAAGCGCAACCATGATGAGTTACATCTTTTTTCTTTCTATGTATCCACGGATGAGAAGTTCGATCTTGGCGAATATGAATACATAAGACGTATGGACTTGAGCGGTTTTGACGGCTTTATTCTATATGCGAGCGCTTTCTACAATCCGAGGATCCGGCGTACGCTCGTTAACAAGGTAAAGGAAGCGGGAAAGCCGTGTGTTTCCATTGACAGTTATGATGAGGATTTTATCAATGTTACCAGCTGCAGCAAGGATGTTATGGGCGAGCTGGTAGAACATCTTATTACAGATCATGGTGTTAAAAAGGTCAATTACGTGGGAGGTCCCGAGGACAGTGTGGACGCGCAGGACAGGCTTGATGCCTGCAGGGATGTTCTTCGCAGTCATGGGTATGAACTTCCCGATGAAAGGATATATTACGGG
>JAEEHY010000291.1 GCA_016281085.1 Lachnospiraceae bacterium | reverse complement strand
TCCGGCGACGGTAAGGGTAAGCGTATCCTCAACCCCGTCACTGAGGTTTTCATGGAGGAAGACAGTACGGCCGAGATGGAAATGGTTCAGATAAAGGGTGTTGATGACACTGAACGCACCACGAAGGCCGAGCTGGCAGCAGGAGCGAAGCTGGTAGTACGGGAGAGACTTATGACGCACGGTAATCAGCGTGCGATCAGCATATATAAGGTTAATATGAACGGCGAGGGGGCTAACGCCGATGTTGTATCAAGATCGGTGGCAAGGGATTGTTCATATCAGAAGTTTGATGCGGTTCTTGTGGGAAATGCAGAATGTCAGGGGCATACGGAGTGTGATGCCATAATCATGGATCAGGGCAGGATACTGGCAGTGCCCGGCCTTGAGGCCAACAACGTTGATGCGGCTCTTGTCCACGAGGCTGCGATCGGAAAGATAGCCGGAGATCAGCTTATCAAGCTTATGACTCTCGGACTTACCGAACAGGAAGCTGAGGAGCAGATAATAAACGGCTTCCTTAAATAGGGAAGGTGGTACTGTTTATGAGTGAAAAGATAACCCCCGAGCGAAAAAGACGTCTCGATTCTCTGTTTGAAGCGTTGTCTATTGTCGGTGAAGATATATATGTGTATCTGTGCGATATGTATTACGATTATTCCCGCTGGTCAAAGGTGCTGGTGGAGGAATTCGGTCTGCCTTCGGAGTATATGTACAATGCCGGATCGATATGGGAAGAGCATATACATCCGGAAGACAGGGCCACATATTCCGAGGGTATAAAGAATGTATTCGCCGGTATCGCATCCGGGCATGATATGCAGTATCGTGCAAGGAAACAGGACGGCGAATATGAGGTGTGTACCTGCCGGGGTATCGTGGTGTATGATGAAGCGGGACATCCGGAATACTTCGGAGGAGCTATCAGGAATCACAGTGCACAGAGTCATATAGATTCGCTTACGGGACTGAGAAATCAGTATGGTTTCTTTGAGGATGTTCAGACATATATCAGGAATAAAACCAATGTAAGGCTTGGAATGATAGGTATCGGGAAGCTTACCGAGATAAATGAAGTGTACGGATACCATGTCGGAAATGCAGTGCTGCAGTATTTCGGAAGATATCTTATGGATAATCTGGGTAACAGGGGAAGTACCTATCGTCTGGACGGAGGCAAGTTCGCCATTATTACAACAAATCTGACCATTGAGGATGTCAAGAAAGGTTATGAAAATCTGCGTTACAAATTCAGGGAAGGCATCAGAGTGAAGAGTACGTACATTTCTCTTGAACTCAATTCCGGAACACTTAATCTGGATGATTTCAATACGGACGATCAGACAGTATATACATGTCTTAATTTTGCATATGATGAATCAAAGGTCAACAGGCACGGTGACCTCGTTGAATTCCACAATGAGCTCAGTGGGAAGAATAAGCAGCGCATAGAGAAGCTGCATGTGATAAGGAATTCCATCTACAAGGGCTTCGAAGGTTTCTATCTTCTTTATCAGCCCGTTGTTGAGGCTTCGACCGAGAGGATAATAGGAGCGGAGGCATTGCTTAGATGGAGAAACGAAGAGTATGGTGTGGTTCCACCCGATATGTTTATTCCGGTTCTTGAGAAGGATCCAAAATTTCCGGTACTGGGTGAGTGGATACTTGAAACGGCTCTTCAGGGAGCTAAGAAGATAATTGAATATATCCCGGATCTTACGATTAATGTAAATCTTTCATATGCCCAAATGGAGAAAACGGATTTCGTGGATACGGTTCGAAATATAATAAAAAGAAATGATTTTAAACCGGAAAGACTGTGCCTGGAGGTTACAGAGCGCTGCAGGCTCCTTGATCTTGACCTTCTTCGAAATGTTGTGATCGCATTGAGGGCAGGAGGAGTGAAGATTGCACTGGATGATTTCGGAACAGGCTTTTCTTCTATAGGTATTCTTAAAAACATACCTTTTGACACGATCAAGATCGACAGAAGTTTCGTGACTAAGATAGAAGAGGATGAAATGGAGAGGAAGCTTATCAATACTTTCACCACACTTGCGGGAATATACGGTTCCGAGGTGTGCATTGAGGGAATAGAGACAGCCGGTATGCGCGATATACTCAGGAAGTATGGAATACACAGCTTCCAGGGATATTATTACTCCCGTCCTGTTGAACTGGATGAATTCCTTGCAAAAGTCACAAAGTAGGATTGTATTTTTTTAAGAGCTTTGTTTAAAATGGGCTCTTTTTTCATGTATACTTGTATACAAGTTGAACCTGATGTGTTATCATTACACTGAAGGTTTTTTTTGTTATGTATGTATTATGGAGGGTAACATGCAGACACACAGAATGATCTATAGGAATGAAATGAACCAGAGAATAACACGCTTTCTGGACCGGTATGTTAAGCGTGTCAAGGGAAATCCGCCCGGAGTATGTCCTCTGGCAGTCCAGCTGTCATACCTGCAGTGTTCAAGGAGCCAGACCTGCGGCAAATGCGTGCCGTGCAGAGACGGTCTTGAACAGGTTGAGTACATGCTTCAGTCGATCGTTGACGGACAGGCAGATCAGAAGATATTTGACGAGATGGTATCGCTGTGCCGGACCATCGAGGATACGGCTGACTGTGCGATAGGATATGAAGCGGCCAAGACCGTGCTTGAAAGTGTTGAGATGTTCAGGGACGAGTATGAGAGTCATCTGAAGGATAAGAAATGTCTTCCCGAGGTGGGACAGAAGATTCCCTGCATTTCTTTCTGCCCTGCTCATGTCGATATACCGCATTATATCGCTCTTATCGGTGAACACAGATATGCCGACGCCATCAACTGTATCCGTATGGACAATCCGTTCCCGACTGCCTGTGCGTTTATCTGTGAGCACCCCTGTGAGGAAAAATGCAGGAGGGATATACTTGACAGTCCCGTTAATATACGCGGACTTAAGAAGTTTGCGGTAGACCAGATAAGTGCAGACAAGGTGAAAGTGCCGGAGAGCAATGTCAGCACGGGAAAGAAGGTTGCCGTGGTCGGAGGAGGTCCTTCGGGACTTACCGCCGCATATTTCCTCTCCCTTATGGGACATAAGGTTGTCATATATGAATTTCGTGATAAGCTCGGAGGAATGCTGCGTTACGGTATCCCCAATTACAGGCTTCCCAAGGACCGCCTTGATGAGGATATTAACGCGATCCTTTCAACGGGAAATATTGAGGTTAAGTTCAACGTCCGTGTACCGGATGATGTCACGGTAGAGGAGCTGACCGGGGAATATGATGCAGTATATATTTCGATAGGAGCCCAGCTCGGAAGGATGATGGATGTTGCCGGAGCAGATGCCAACGGTGTATATTCCGCAGTCGAGATGCTCGGTGAGATCGGAAACGGGAATATACCTGACTACACGGGCAAGAGAGTCGTTGTAGTGGGAGGCGGAAATGTTGCCATGGATACCTGCAGGAGTGCGATACGCTGCAATGCGAAGGAGGTTACGGTTGTATACAGACGCCGCCAGGTCGACATGACTGCACTCGGAAGTGAGATACAGGGAGCCATTGAGGAAGGTGTTGAGCTGCTGACTCTTAATGCACCGGGACAGATCAAGGTAGATGAGGATAACAATGTGGTGGGCTTTGAGATAACGCCGCAGATAATCTCCGAGTATCGTAACGGAAAGCCCGGTGTCAGGGCAGCGAATGAGGAGAAGCAGATAATTCCCTGCGATGTGGTCCTTGTGGCCATCGGACAGGATATAGATTCGGCGCCTTTTGCCAAATATGATGTTCATGAGCGCCGTAAGAATTTTGAAGCAACCAATTCCACCAAGCTTCCGAATTACGACAATATATTTGCCGGGGGCGACTGCGTATACGGCCCGGCTACCGTAATAAAGGCCATCGGTTCTGCAAAGGTTGCTGCATTGAGTATTGATGAGTATCTGGGTTATCATCATAAGATAGAAGGCAATATAGATTACCCCGAACCAAGGGAGAATGACCGCACGCGTATCGGAAGGGTTCATCTTACCGACCGCTCGGCAAGAGAGAGAAAGAAGGATTTCGATGCAGTGGAAAAGGGCATGACATATGATGAAGCCATGCAGGAGTGCAGGAAATGTCTTCGCTGCGACCATTATGGATGCGGTGTTTTGGAAGGAGGCAGTATATGATGGTAAATATTACGATCGACGGAATACCGGTAAGTGTCGAAAGCTCCAAGACGATACTGGAAGCTGCTTCCGGGGCAGGTGTCAGGATACCAACTCTTTGCTATCTTAAGGATGTGAATGAGGTCGGAGCCTGTAAGATGTGCGTGGTTGAAGTTGAGGGTTCCGACAGCCTTGTAACCTCGTGCAATACGCATGTCCGTGAGGGTATGGTGATAAGGACGGATACGGAGAAGGTGATCGACAGCAGGAAACAGATGCTTAACCTCCTTCTTGCCAAGCACAACAACCGCTGCTTCTCATGCGCCAAGTCGGGTGACTGTCGTCTGCAGGAACTTGCGAATGAATACGAAATAACCGAATCAATATATAAGGCAGCGAAATCGGGGCTTCCGGCCAGGAAGGAGAATCCCTTCCTTGAGTATTATCCCGAGCTGTGTATCAACTGTCAGAGATGTGTAAGCACCTGTAACAGGGTTGCCGTGAACGGAGTGCTCAGGAACGGTAAGATAGGTACGCGTACTCTTATAGAAGCACCATTCGGACCTGACTGGAAGGAGACGGACTGTGAGTCCTGCGGTAACTGTGCCAGGGTATGTCCTACGGGAGCTCTTGTTTCCAAGAACAGGAAGAAGTACCAGTACGGAAATGTTGACAAGGTACTTACCACCTGTCCGCACTGTGCGACGGGCTGTCAGTATTATCTGATAGTTAAGGATGGAAGGATAGTGGATGTCGAGGCGGCAAACGGACCTTCCAACAAGGGAATGCTGTGCGTAAAGGGGAGGTTCGGTTCCTTCAACTTTGTACATTCACCGGACCGTTTAAAGACTCCTCTTATTAAGAACCATGATACGGGAGAATTCGAGGAGGCGAGCTGGGATGAGGCGATGGAGCTTATCGCATCCAGGTTCAACACGATAAAGAAGGAATACGGCCCGGATTCGCTGGCCGGCTTTGCATGCTCAAGATCTCCCAATGAAGATATCTATATGTTCCAGAAGATGGTACGCTGTGCCTTTGGAACAAACAATGTGGACAACTGCGCAAGAGTGTGTCACTCGGCTTCGGTACACGGACTTGCAATGACGCTGGGTTCGGGTGCCATGACCAATCCCATCGGTGACATAACGGAGGATGTGGATGTGATCATGCTGGTGGGTTCCAATCCCGAGGAAGCACATCCGGTTGTCGGTATGCAGATCCGTCAGGCTGTGAAACGCGGAACCAGACTTATCGTTGTCGATCCGAGAGACATAGGGCTGGCATCAAATGCGGACATTCACTTAAAGCTTAAGCCCGGTACCAACGTTGCCTTTGCAAACGGCATGATGAATGTGATCATCAATGAAGGTCTTGCGGATGAAGCCTTCATCAGGGAACGTACCGAGGGCTATGAGGAATTAAAGAAGATAGTTATGGAGTATACTCCCGAGAAGGTGGCGAAGATCTGTCATATAGATCCCGACCATTTAAGGGAAGCTGCTCTTATGTATGCCAAGGCAAAGAAGGCTCCGATCATCTACTGCCTCGGAGTTACCGAACACTCGACAGGCACCGAGGGCGTTATGTCCATGTCGAACATGGCAATGATGGTAGGCAAGCTTGGCAGGAGCGGGTGCGGTGTTAATCCTCTGCGCGGACAGAACAATGTGCAGGGTGCCTGTGATATGGGAGCAATGCCGGGGCAGTTCCCGGGATATCAGAAGATAACCGATACCGGTATAATGGAGAAGTTCGAGAAGGGCTGGGGTGTAACGCTTAACAAGAAGCCCGGTGTCTTCGCGACCGATGTGTTCGGTGCCGCGATCCGAAAGGAGATAAGAGGTCTGTTCATCTTCGGAGAGGATCCCATAGTAACGGACGCAGACAGACATCATGTTGAGGAAGCGCTGAAGAGCCTTGATTTCCTTGTCGTGGACGATCTGTTTATGACGGAGACGGCTCAGCTTGCCGATGTAGTACTGCCGGGTACCAGCTATGCGGAGAAGGAAGGAACATTCTCCAATACAGAGAGAAGGGTGCAGAGAGTACGCAAGGCTGTGACTGTTGAAGGCGATATGAGGCTTGATACGGACATTTTCATCGATCTCATGAACCGTATGGGTTACAGACAGCCGCAGCTTACATCCGAGGAGATCATGGATGAGATAGCATGTCTGACACCGAGTTTTGCGGGTATTTCCCACAGAAGGCTTGACAGGGAGGGTGGACTGCAGTGGCCCTGTATTGACAGGACGCATCCGGGAACTCCGATCATGCATGTCGGAAAGTTCACAAGGGGTCTCGGCTGGTTTTATCCTGCTGAGTATGTTCCCAGTGCGGAGCTTCCGGATGAGGATTATCCTTTCATTCTTATGACCGGAAGGATACTGTATCATTACAACACAAGGGCAATGACCGGAAGAACGCCGGGGCTTATGGAGAAGGAAGGTCATTCGTTTATAGAG
>JAEEHY010000290.1 GCA_016281085.1 Lachnospiraceae bacterium | reverse complement strand
TACATGCATGACAAGTACTGCTATGAGAGAGCAGAGATGGCTCTTCATGACAGAGACGTTAAGAGATATTTCGCAACAGGTATCGCAGGTCTTTCGATCGTTGCCGACTCACTTTCAGCTATCAAGTATGCAAAGGTTGAGGTTATCAGGGATGAAGACGGACTTATCACAGACTTCAAGACAACAGGCGAGTTCCCTAAGTACGGTAATGATGATGACCGTGTTGACAGCATCGCTCAGGAGATCGTTCATAAGTTCATGACAGCTATCAGACGTCATCATACTTACAGGAACGGTGTTCCCACAACTTCGATCCTTACCATTACTTCTAACGTAACCTACGGTAAGGCAACAGGTAACACACCTGACGGACGTCGTGCAGGACAGCCTTTCGCACCCGGTGCCAACCCGATGCACGGCCGTGATACCCACGGTGCTGTTGCTTCACTTGCATCAGTATCAAAGCTTCCTTTCAAGGATGCACAGGATGGTATCTCAAATACCTTCACCATCATCCCCGGAGCTCTCGGTAAGGAAGATAAGGTATTCGCAGGCGATATCGAGCTTGATCTTAACAAGTAAGTTAAACAGAAATAAAGGAGGTGGATCACATGGATGATAACACTAATAAAAACATTGACGATTTAGTAGCATTCTTAGACGGTTCAGTCGGCAAGGGTGTCGGACATATCAATGTTGATACCGATGATAAAGTGGAAAAAGCGGTTAACGTTGAGACCATGGGATGCACCGACTGTTCCAGAACCCCTTTGGCATGCAGCGTACCCACGCTGCACCAGGGACTGGATGACTACACTTAATTAAAAATTTAAAGGAGGAAAAAAATATGGCAGCAGAAGCTAATCAGCAGCAGATCGATAACCTTGTATCATTACTTGACGGTTATGCTACAAAGGGTGGACATCATTTAAATGTTAACGTATTAAACAGAGATACTCTTATTGATGCACAGAAGCATCCGGAGAACTATCCTCAGCTTACTATCCGTGTATCGGGTTATGCAGTTAACTTCATCAAGTTAACACCCGAGCAGCAGGCAGATGTTATCTCAAGAACATTCCATGAGGCTATCTAACAGGCTGTAGGATCATTATTGAATAAGAAACCCCGGTTCGTTGAACCGGGGTTTCTTTTCTACCGTTCCCATTCAGGACTTCCTGGCTGTTATGCTTACCCATTCACCCTGATGGTTGACTTCAAGCACTTCAAAGCCTGCTTCCTTAACCGCTTCCGTTACTTCCTGTTCCTTGTCTTCTATTATTCCGGAGGTTATATATATTCCTCCCGTTTTAATATGATTCAATATAACCGGCGTCAGCGGTATCAGTACATCGGCAAGTATATTGGCTGTGACTATGTCATACTTGTCATATCCCACTTCATCCTGTATTTCCTTACTGTCAATTATATTTCCTATGATAAGCTTAAAGCCTGCTTCAGACAGACCGTTACTCTCCATATTATCCTGTACTGCCTCTATGGTGCAGGGATCGAGATCGGTACCAACAGCACAGGAAGCTCCGAACTTATACGCCATTATCGACAATATACCACTTCCGGTACCCACATCAAGCAACGCCGTATCCTTATTAACATACTTTCTGAGCTGACGTATACACAGCTGCGTGGTCTCATGCATACCCGTACCGAACGCTGTACCCGGATCGATGTGGATTATCATCTTATCCTCATCCTCGGGGCTTACCTCCTCCCATGAGGGTATGATAAGTATATCATCAACGTAAAACTGGTGGAAATACTGCTTCCAGTTGTTTATATAGTCAGTATCCTCAAGCTCGGTACATTCGATCGTACAGTCACCGGCATCCATATAACCCTTTATATCTTCAAGCTCCTGTCTGACCTCTTCAAGAAGACCCGTATTATCCTCGTCGGCATTAAGATAGAAATTAAGATATGCGATCCCGTTATCATCCTCGCCCTGCGGAAGGATATCAACAAACATAGCCGCCTTCTCCTGTTCCGTAAGCGGCACCCTGTCCTCTATCTCTACGCCCTCTATCCCGAGATCCATTAAGGAACTGCTGATAATGTCCTCTGCTTCGGTAGTTGTCTTTATTGTATATTTGTTAAATTTCATATATCTTCCTTTATACTGCCTTCAGGCTGATCGAACCTGAATATCCATGTTCCCTTTAACCTGCCGGATAAGACTCATCACAGGTACTTATCCTTCTTACTCTCTCTCAGCTTCGCAAGCACCTTCTTAATATCTGCCGTACTCTCCTTATCACAGATAAGAGTGGCATCTTCCGTATCTACTATTATTATGTCCTTAAGGCCCACGGCTGCTATAAGCTTGTCAGATGCTTCGATTATACAATCCTTTGTATCTATAACAACCGCATTCCCATTCACGATATTGTTGTCTTCATCGCATGATTTTATGCGGGAAACAGCGAGCCATGATCCGACATCATCCCATCCGAAATCCCCGGGAATAGTATATATACTCTCTGCCTTCTCCATTATACCGTAATCAACCGAAATGGATTCAAGCGTGGGGAATACCTCCTCCAGAACCTTATCTTCGTCATCTTTCCCAATAGATGCCTTAATGTCCAGAAGACCCTTGTATGTGGATGGAAGGAATCCCTTAAATGCCTCAAGCACAGTGGAGACCTTCCACACAAACATACCGCTGTTCCATAAATAATCTCCGGATTTAAGATATTCCCTGGCAACCTCAAGCTCCGGTTTCTCAACAAAACGGTCTACCCTGTAGGCATCTTCATTCTTTTCATCCGGCAGGAACTTGATATATCCGTAACCTGTTTCCGGATAATTGGGCTTAATGCCTATCGTGACCAGATTGCTGCCCTGTGATGCCACTTCACAGGCACTCTCAACCACGCTGCGGAACCTGTCCGTATCCTTTATCAGATGATCGGATGCAAGTACCATCATTACGGCATCATCATATTTGGTTGATATATGCATTGCCCCAAGACCGATACAGGGCGCAGTATTCCTTCCGACAGGTTCACACAGTATATTCGCGTCAGGAATTCCGGGCAGCTGTTCCTTAACAAGGGGCTTGTAATCCCTGTTGGTAGCAACATAGACATCCTCGATATCAACCAGAGGCAGTATACGCTCAACCGTAAGCTGGATCATTGTTTTCCCACTGTCCGTAAACGACAGAAACTGCTTGGGAAGGTTCTTTCTGCTGCGTGGCCAGAAGCGCTCTCCGCGTCCTCCTGCCATAATAAGCGCTGTATTTTTCATGCTTCGCATAATGGTTCCTCCTATTCAATAACTATATTTTCAATTTCTGTGTTCTGTATTACGCATATGAAGGTCTTACCGTTGTTTATCTCTATCTCATTACCCTGAAGATCGAAATATCTTATGGGACACAGATCATAATTACCGTCATGCGCTCTCTTGGCATCACGCATCCATGTTCCTACGACCATCTTTCCCTTGGTAAAATATTGTATAACTCCACCCGAATGACAGTCAAAAGCCAGATAATCCTTTTCATCAAGCTGAGCCCAGTTGTTATACTGGAAGATAACATTGTCATAAAACAGCTGCTCGCCGGTAAGCTCATCTATCTGAGGTCCGTCATACTGGTAACGTCCGTACTGTTCTCTTTCCTTATCATAATCAAACCAGGGTTTGTTTATCTTATAATTGGGCTCCATATGAGTAATGTCCATTCCGTTCTCATTGGTAACAGTCTTATCCAGATCACAGAATTTGAACTTGCCCTGATAATCCTCATAAAGATTACGTCTGTAGCCCATCATTTCTATTCCGGCATCTATACCCTCCGCACTCGTATATGCGTTATGAGGAGCCTTCCTGTCAGTCGTCCTGTAGTAAACCGTATCTCCTTCCTTACCCAGTCCGTTAAGATTATCGACATAATCGCTGTTCAGCAGATCCACCGCATAGGCTGCCTGACCGTAATGACAGTATATTGCATCAAATTCAAGAGCCGTATATACAAAATACTCACGACAGCTTCTTACAGAACCTATCTTATCGAGATGCTCGTAATCATCAAACAGTGCCATCAGCCTCGTGATCGAACCTTCCACGACATATTCATATACAACCTCCGCCTCGGAAATGCTGCACATGGGCTGGGCTGCCTTAAGGTTGTTAAGCATTACTGCTATAGGTCTTCTTTTTCCTATCTCTTCATCAACCGGAAGTCCCGAAAGATAACTCCTCATCTGTCCTTCCTTAAGTCCGTTATCCTCTTTTTCTTCCGTATCTTCATCAGTCGAGGGTGCCTTGGTCGGCTCAGGCGTAGGTCTTCCTGTCGGCTCTGCCTGTGTGACGGTACTGTCATCATCCGACACGGAGGCAATATCTTCCGCATCCGCTCCTGAATATGCGTTCACGATGATCGCAAATGCCGCAATAAAAAAAGCTATTATAACGGAATATGTACATATTCTTATCTTCTTTATTGATTTCATCTGTATATGATCTCCATAAAATATCAGCTGTTCAAATCAACGTATTTGATTATAGAATATTTACCGGAATAAAGCAACTAAAGTCGAACGCTTCACAGTATTTCAGCAGAGCCTGGTCCAATACGAATACTGAATTTCTGATGAAATCGCTATTCTATGGAATCAGAAGCATCCAAAAAAAAAGCCGCACATAAGATATCAACCTCTTATGTGCAGCTTATTTTTCATTTATGGTTTTATACACTCTACTTGTTCCAAAATCCCTTTTTCTTCTTATCCTTGTTCTCCGTCTGATCAGACGCAGCATGAAGAGTGTCACCGGTTACCTTGTCAAACTCCTTAAGCAGTTCCCTGGCTTCTGAGCTCAGATGATCAGGTACCTGTACAACCAGAGTCACGTAATGGTCACCTCTCACCTGTTTATTGCGCAGAGAAGGCATTCCCTTGCCCTTAAGGCGTACCCTGGTATCTGTCTGTGTACCTGCCTTAACTTCATATATAACTTTGCCATCCACAGTATCTATAAGTACCTCTCCTCCGAGAGCGGCTATTGCATATGATATGGGTGCAGTCGAATAGACATCCATATCATTTCTCTGAAAGATGGGATGGCGCTGTATAACCACCTCTACCAGCAGATCGCCTCTCGGACCGCCGTTGATACCGGGCTCACCTTTTTCGCGGATACGGACACTCTGCCCGTTATCAATTCCGGGCGGGATAGTAACCTGTATCTTCTTCCTGTTCGAAATATATCCGGTTCCATGACATTCAGGACACTTATCCTTAACCACCTTACCGCTTCCATGACAATCCGGGCATGTGGAAACATTACGCACCATTCCGAACAGCGACTGCTGAGTATATACAACCTGACCCTTTCCACCGCACTTCGTACAGGTTTCGGGCGAAGTCCCGGGTCTTGCCCCGGAGCCCTTACAGTTGGTACAGGTATCCTTAAGAGTAAGCTCTATTTCCTTATCCACACCTGTGAAGGCTTCCTCGAAGGTGATCCTTACACTGGTCCGTATATTGGCACCCTTCATCGGACCGTTGCTTGGGCCGCCGCTTCTTGTCCTTCCGGCGCCAAACAGATCACCGAATATATCACCGAATATATCCGAGAAATCAGCACCCGTAAAGTCAAATCCGCTGCCAAAGCCGCCCGAACCGCCATCAAAAGCAGCATGTCCGAACTGATCGTACTGTCTCTTCTTATCGGGATCGCTCAGAACCGCATAAGCCTCACTGGCCTCCTTGAACTTCTTCTCGGCCTCTTTATCACCGGGGTTCATATCGGGATGATACTTCTTCGCAAGCGTTCTGTATGCTTTTTTTATTTCAGCCTCATCGGCGTTCTTGTTTACACCGAGGACCTCATAGTAATCCCTTTTTGCTTCTGCCATTTTACTACCTCTTAAAATCTTCTTATAACAGGCTACTGCCCACCCCGTAATGAGATGGGCAAGTAATCCTTATATACTCATCTTTTGTTTATACTTCCTTGTAATCTCCGTCTACTACATCTCCGTCATAGCTGTCGTTATTGGATGAACCTGCATCAGGACCTGCCTGACCGCCCATGTTGCCCATATCGGGACCTGCACCTGCTGCCGCACCCTGAGCCTGCTCATACATCTTCTCAAACAGCTTCTGAGCAGCGTTCATAGCCTTCTCCTGAGCTGCCTTAAGCTCTACTACCTGATCCTCACTCATGTTCTCGGGATCACACTTCTCTACGAGATCCTTAAGGTTCTTAAGCTCTGCCTCCACATTGGCCTTGTCTGAAGGATCAAGCTTGTCGCCCACTTCCTCAATGGCCTTCTCAGTCTGGAATACGAAGGAGTCGGCGTCATTCTTGGCATCGATCGCTTCCTTACGCTTCTTATCCTGTGCCTCATATTCAGCAGCTTCCTTAACCGCCTTCTCAATCTCATCATCGGACATATTCGAACCCGATGTGATCGTGATATGCTGTTCCTTGCCTGTTCCGAGATCCTTGGCTGATACATTAACTATACCGTTTGCATCTATATCGAAGGTAACCTCGATCTGAGGCACACCACGTCTTGCCGGAGGTATTCCGTCAAGGCGGAACTGTCCGAGTGACTTATTGTCTCTTGCGAACTGTCTCTCACCCTGTACTACATTGATATCAACAGCGGTCTGGTTGTCTGCTGCAGTTGAGAATATCTGACTCTTCTTGGTAGGTATTGTTGTATTTCTTTCAATAAGCCTTGTAGCAACACCACCCATTGTCTCGATGGAGAGTGAAAGAGGTGTAACATCAAGAAGAAGGATCTCACCTGCGCCTGCATCGCCCGCAAGCTTACCACCCTGGATGGAAGCACCGAGTGCAACACATTCATCGGGGTTAAGTGACTTGGATGCGTCCTTGCCTGTAAGCTGTTTAACCTTATCCTGAACTGCCGGGATACGTGTCGAACCACCGACAAGAAGAACCTGTCCAAGCTCCGATGCTGTTATGCCTGCATCCTTGAGAGCATTCTGAACCGGAACTGCCGTAGCCTCAACCAGATCATGTGTAAGCTCATCAAACTTCGCACGTGTAAGGTTCATATCAAAATGCTTCGGTCCCTCTGATGTAGCTGTGATGAACGGAAGGTTGATATTTGTGGTAGTAGCGCTTGACAGCTCCTTCTTAGCCTTCTCTGCTGCTTCCTTAAGCCTCTGAAGTGCCATCTTGTCGTTAGACAGATCAACGCCTTCATTCTTCTTGAACTCATCAAGCATGTAGTCTGTGATCTTCTGGTCAAAATCATCACCGCCGAGTCTGTTGTTACCGTTTGTTGCAAGAACCTCGATAACACCTTCGCCTATCTCAATGATCGAAACATCGAAGGTACCGCCGCCAAGGTCGTATACCATGATCTTCTGTTCCTTCTCATTGTCAAGACCATATGCAAGTGCTGCTGCCGTAGGCTCATTGATGATACGCTTAACATCAAGACCTGCGATCTTACCTGCATCCTTGGTAGCCTGACGCTGTGCATCATTGAAATATGCGGGAACAGTGATGACTGCCTCCGTAACCTTCTCTCCAAGATAGCTCTCGGCATCAGCTTTAAGCTTCTGAAGGATCATTGCGGAAATCTCCTGCGGAGAATACTTCTTGTCATCAATAGTCCTCTTGTAATCGGATCCCATCTCCCTCTTAATTGAAGAAATGGTCTTCTCGGCATTGGTAACTGCCTGACGCTTCGCCGGCTCACCGACAAGTCTTTCACCCGTCTTTGTAAATGCCACTACAGACGGTGTTGTACGTGATCCTTCCGTGTTGGCGATAACGGTGGGCTTACCGCCTTCCATAACTGCCACACAGCTGTTTGTTGTTCCTAAGTCAATTCCTATTATTTTTCCCATGATCGTTTCCTCCTGTATTCATAGTTATTTCAGATAATATCTGATACTCTGTGTTAATCTATTCCTTTACCACCGCTACCATTGAGTGTCTTACCACGGTGTCCCTGTACATATAGCCCTTCTGCAATTCCTGGGCTACATGACCACTCTCGTATTCCTCACTCTCCACCTGCATCACAGCATTGTGGAAATCAGGATTGAACTCGGCTCCGAGTGCCTCGATGGGCTTAACTCCCATTCCGTCAAGCTCGGTCATAAGCTGCTTGTATATCTTCCTCATTCCTTCCGCGAACGGAGAGTCCTTTTCATCTTCAGGTACCGTATCAAGTCCACGCTCGAAATTGTCGATGACGGGGAGTATCTTCTCGATTACCGACCTTGCACCCATTTCGTACATTGAAGATTTCTCCTTCTCGGTACGTTTACGGAAGTTGTCGAATTCGGCCATCTGCCTCTTGACCTGATCCGTAAGGGCCTCTATCTGTTCATCCTTCTTATCCTTTTTATTCTTCTTAAAGAGCTTCTTCTTTTCTTTGCCTCCCTCGGGTTCCGAAGCGCCTGCCGCATCGGTATCTGCGGGAGTTCCATCTTCAGACGTCTCTTCGCTGTCCTCCTCTGCCATGGCATCCCCGGTATCTTCGGACTGCTCTTCGTCCGCGATATCATCTCCCGGCTGCTCCCCGGTCTCCTGCACTGCATCCTCAGCTTCATTAACCGGTTCGTCTTTACTGATCTTCTCTTCTTCTATTTCGATCTCTGCCAATTTATAACACTCCTTTCAGGACTACCCGTCCGTTTTCTTTACTTTTTTGTCTTTCTTCTTATATATAGAATCAAGCTGACTGGTTAACGACTTAAGCGTCTTGACAACCTTGTCATAATCCATACGCTTAGGTCCGATTATACCTATCGTCCCCTGCATTCCTTCTTCAAGCTCGTACGTTGCGGTTACGACACTGCAATCCTTCATATTCTGTACCGGTGATTCCTCTCCTATAAAAACCTGAATGCCGCTGCTGTCACCGTCCTGATTGGATAATGTTTCATATACGATATCCGATAACTGTTTCTTCTCTTCAAATGCCGAGATTATCTCACTGGCTCTTTCGTGATCCGACAGCTCCGGATACCTGAATATATTGTTTGCACCGCTGGTATAAATCTCAAGATCTTCATCAGCCTTAATTGCTTCACCCACAGCATCTATAACGTTGCTGATGACCTCCGAGTGGATACCCGCCTGCTCCTTCATCTTCTGGATGGTACCCAGGGATATCTCCTCGATGGACAATCCGTTAAGATTTGTATTCAACAATATATTAAGCTTAAGTAATGTCTCATCATCAAGAAGCTGCTCAACATCTATGATCTCATTCTTAATAATGTTTCCTTCAACCACGATCACTGCTACTATCTGATCGTCACCCATGCGGGACAGCTGTATGAACTTCAGCTTGTTCTGATGATATCTGGGTGCGGATATCATCGCCGCATAATTGGTATTGACCGACAATGACTTGGCTATCTGCTTAAGCACCTGTTCCATCTTGTCCGCCTTCTCAATGAGAATTTCCTTCATCTCATCGACCTCACGCTCCTTATCGGCCATCAGGTGATCCACATAAAACCTGTATCCTTTATCCGAAGGGATACGTCCTGCCGAAGTGTGCGGCTGCATTATATAACCCATCTCCTCAAGATCAGCCATTTCATTACGTATAGTTGCCGAACTCAGATTAAGATCGGTGTATTTCGATATGGTTCTAGAACCAACCGGTTCCCCTGTATCAAGATACGTCTTAATGATCGTCAACAATATCGTTTCCTGTCTGCCACTCAGTTCCACGATGGGTTATACCTCCCTTCCGATATATATATCTTCTTCTGTTATTAGCACTCAACTTCATGGAGTGCTAACATCTATAGATAAGATAGCACTGACTATGATTTATGTCAAGAAAAAAAATGATTTTTCGAAAAAAACAAAAAAACAGCACCGGTCATCCCAACCGATGCTGCAATCTTTACTTATATACTATTCAGGGATTAAACCTCGAAATCTCCCTTAGGCTCTCCGTTAACTGTGCAATATACCTTTCCTTCGTTAACGTTGTAGTATGCTACTGCATCATTACCTGCCTCTTTAGCTACACGTGCCTTCAGATCATTGAGATCTACCTGCTGTCCGTTGAACTCGATCTTGATAACTACATCAGCTGCCTTAGCTGCTGCTGCTTTCTTAGGAGCTGCTGCCTTCTTGGGAGCTGCTGCTTTCTTGGGAGCTGCTGCCTTAGCTGTTGCTGCCTTCTTGGGAGCTGCTGCCTTCTTTACTGCTGTCTTCTTAGCTGCTGTAGCCTTCTTTGCTGCTGCTTCTACCTTAGCTTCAACTGCATCAGTCTTAACTTCGTCAGCTTTCTTAGCAACTGCTACAGGTTTCTTAACTTCTGCCATGTCAATCTCCTTTCCACTTCTCACCGCAAAAATATTTATAACTATTGTAAAATAAAACAATTTGTATACGATATACAGTATTATAGCGTTTTTTTTTTATTTGTCAAATTATAATCGCGATTTTTTTTATTTTTATTTAAAAATCTTGTACTAAATCAGGAACAAGCGCAGATCATGGCATCGGATTCAGATTCAGAGACAATAAAAACATACTTATTTTAAAATGGAATATCCGAGACTCTTTCCGTCATTCACAAACATCTGAACTGTTTCCAGGGACAGCTGTGTAAGATCCTTTCCAAGGTTCGGAAGCTTGGCAAGGATGTTGTTGGTTACGGTTATTATATCAGTACCGCACTGGTCTGCCTGGATTATATTATACAGTTCGCGACAGCTGGCCCACAGGGACAGTGTACCGGGTTTTGCCTTGCATATTTCGGTAACCTCTTTCATTACAGGCACAGCATCCACACCGGTATCCAATATCCTTCCCGCAAATACGGAAACTATGTTTTCGGTACCTTCGGCAAATGCATCCACCACCGAGCGAACCTGCTCAAGAGTCAGTATTGCAGTTGCATTTATCTTAATTCCTTTTGACGAAAGCTTTTTAATAAGAGGAACACTCGATTCTCCTTTGGAATTGGTGATCGGTATTTTAACGTACACATTATTTCCAAGGGAAGAAATGTATTCCGCTTCCTTTTCCATTGTATCAAAATCATCAGCAAACACTTCAAATGATAAAGGAAGATCGGGGATCTCTTTTACCGCTTCCTTTGCGAATGTAACGTAATCCTTAACTCCGGCCTTCTTCATAAGCGTGGGATTGGTCGTAAACCCCTTAACATATCCCTTCCTGTACTCTTCCTTCATTGCTTCGATATCTGCCCCGTCCGCATACACTGTTACCTTAAGATCTTCAAACTTCATACCTATACTCCCTTCTGTCTATTACCCCTCGAGGTTTTATTATATACATCATACATCATACATCAATATAATACGGATTGTTCCGTGCTTCGCACTTATTATAGTGCATTGACCATCAGATGCCATACGACTCCCTGCCACCCTTCGGCATGGGGTGTGATCCTCTCCTCACTTACCACCGGAATAAGGACACATGCATCACTGACCTGCTTCGAATAGCCGCCGGTTCTTGATACGATGGAGATAACCTTTGCCCCTCTCTCCTTGGAAAGCTTAAGTGCATTTACAATATTGAGACTGGTTGTCTCCGATCCTCCGCCTACCGAAAATACCATAATGCAGTCTTTGTCGTTTACTCTGGATGTCTTAAGCCATTCCGCAAATGTCGTTTCCCATCCTTCGTCATTGGTGCGTGCCGTAAGCTCGGAAACATTGTCTGTCGGAGCATAAGTTTCTATACCGCCTATCTTGCGGAAATCATTCACCGCATGCGATGCATTGGCTGCACTTCCTCCTACGCCAAGGATAAACAGTCGGCCGCCTTCGTCCCTCAGCTTCTTAAGAATATCAATCCCCTTTGCAATTTCATTCCTGTCTATGGTATTGACAATCTGCATTGTCTCCTCCATATACCTGTCAATGTAGTCTGTACTCATTTTATACCCTCCTTTTTATTTGTCATAAGGGATACCGCTTGCGGTATGCATTCGTTATCACGAATGTCATAAGGCTGCGGATCCTTTATGATGGTTCTCAGTTTTCACAACACGATCTTTGCTGCCTCGGAAACATTATGCACTATATGATCCGGCTCGACATCACACAGCCTCTTGCAGGCATCGCATTTCAGTTCTCCTATGAACACCGTCTTAACTCCCGCAGCATTTCCCGCAACTATATCCGTAAACGAATCACCGATCATATATGAATTGTCATAATCGATATTGTAGATATCCTTCGGCTTAAACAGAAGTCCCGGCTTCGGTTTCCTGCAGTCGCATTTCTTAATAAGAAACTTCTCCTTTGTATGCTCACACATCTTCGGATAATGCGGGCACATATAAACACCGTCAACCTCTGCTCCCTGCTCACTCAGCTGTTCGATAAACATCGTATTTATATCATACAGTGTCTTAAGCTGTGATTTGCCCTTGGCCGCTCCGGGCTGATTGGTCACTATAAATATGTAGTAACCCTTATCCCTGAATGCCTTTATTGCATCCGCCGCTTCCGGAAAAGCCTTAAACTGTGACAGCTTCTGCGGGGAATCCATCTGCTCGATATCATCATTGAATACGATCTCGTTAAGAACACCATCCCTGTCAAGAAAGACCGCCGGATGTTTTTCATTAAATCTGTGCTTCACATAGTTCCTGAATTCATTTAAAGCAGTCGGACTTCCTATTTCATAGAAACGTTTCGTAACTATATGTGCTGCAATCTGTTTATCAATGCTGAGTCTGTTCTGAAGTACTGCTATATCAAACTTTACATTCTGATGATCTGCATTGCCCGACTGATCACTGTCCGATGTCAAAGTACCGGTTTTATTATCAGGGTCATTATCCGCTTCACCTTCCCGGCCGAGCAGTCCGTTTATGTAGTCATCCGAAAAGAGGCTCTTCTCATAAACGCACACTCCGTAGTCTATATAATCCATTCCGGGAGAGATATCCTTTTTGTTGTACAGCTTTATTTCCGTACCGTCCATGATCACGTTTGACTTATCAAAACGGTTACCGTTCTTAAGAACGGTCATAAGAGCCCGCATCCCACGTAATCTGCCCTCAAAATATCTGTACAGTGTTTCCTCATAATCAATATCCATGAATGAGTCACCGTACATCAGAAGAAAATCATCCTCAAGATGATCATACGCTCGTTTAACAGCCCCGCCTGTTCCCAGAAGTTCCTTACCGTCATAACAGTAGGTTATCGATATCCCCAGCCTGCTGCCGTCACCGTAGTATTCCTCGATCATCTCCGCACGGTAGCCGATAAGAAAAAGGAACTTCCTGAATCCGTGATGCATGAGCAGCTTAAGCGAGTAATCAAAGAACGGTCGTCCTTCAACATCAACCAAAGGCTTCGGACACTCCCTGGTAAATTCCTTAAGCCTTGTACCCAGGCCTCCCATCAGGACTACAACCTGCATATCCTCCGGACTTTTGAACCTTACTTCTTCAGCGTTCATCATAATTACAGTACCCTTGAGCCTTCCATTTCAAAGCGGAACCTTACCTCTTCCATTCCCGTATCCTTCATGGCTTCGCGAAGCCTTCTCTTGTCCTCGCAGTAGAACATCAGGAAGCCGCCGCCGCCGGCACCTATCATCTTGCCTCCCTTGGCACCGTTCTTAAGTGCCATGTCATACCACTCATCTATCTGAGGATTACTCATACCGCCGGAGCGTTTCTTCTTATATTCCCAATGTACATTCATGATGTCGGCAAATGCGTCAAGATCTCCTGCCTCAAATGCCTTTTTACTCTGATAACCGAGATCCTTAACGAAATCAAGGTTTTTCAGCATATCAGAATTCTTATCCCTGCTCTTATCATCCTGCTCCTTAAGGATGCTTCCCGCCGAACGCGAAAACCCGGTAAAGTAAAGAATGAGATTGTCTTCAAGATTGTACAGGGTTTCTTTCGAAATATTGAGCGGATCGACCCATACGTATCCGTCCTTATGAAAATTCATGCAGGTGATACCGCCATATGCAGCTATGTACTGATCCTGTTTTCCTATGGGTTCTTTGAGACGGTTCATCTCTATCTCACAGGCTTCCTCGGCAAGTGTACGTGTGCTCACTATATTCCCCTGCATTGTATGAAGAGCACGAAGAAGCGCTGTTGTGAAGCTGCTTGATGAACCAAGGCCTGTCCCTGCAGGGATATCTGCCATGGAACAGATCTCAATATGATTCTCGTTCCAGTTAAGCATCTTAAGCGCTTCCCTGATTATCGGATGCTGTATCTCATCAATCTCCTGAACATGCTCAAACTTGGAGTATTTAAGGAAATATCCCTTATCAAAAGTCTCATGCAGGGTAATGTATACGTATTTATCAATTGCTGCGGAAATAAGAAATCCTTCTCTCTGCTGATAATATGAAGGAAGATCGGTACCTCCTCCTCCGAGCGATATCCTGAGCGGGCTGCGTGCTACTATCATATTAACCTCCTAAATCAAAAATCCTCATTCAATTTGCATATACAAAAAGAATGAGGATATGGATCCATAATAAAGATCAATCATTATTTGCTCATCCTTTTCCCTTCGTGCAAATGTGTATTGAAATATTAAATTGTCTGTGACTTCACCAAAGATCTCATCGTCCAATCCTTTTCCCACCAGGACGAATCATCGGTCGATCGTTCCATCAACGATATTATGTTAACATAAACTGTTTTGTATTTCAAGGGATGATCAAAAATTTCCATGAATATATTATAGAAACTTTATAAGCATCCCCAAGCTGTGATATTACTTCTTTGCCTGATAACACTAATCCCGCGTCAGCAAACAGACGGTTTCTATGTGAACTGTCTGGCTGAACATATCAGTACATCTGACCTTTTTAAGTTCATAGCCGTATCCCGTTAAGTATTTAAGGTCACGGGCCAGGGTTGCACCGTCGCAGCTCACATATACTATCTTATCCGGTTTAATACCGACAATGGCCAAAAGCGCTGCCTCGTCCATACCCTTTCTTGGCGGGTCAAGAACTACCACATTCGCTGTTATCTGGTCCTTATGCGCAGGCAGATATTCCTCCGCCGCCGCACATATGAACTCAACATTGTCAGCATTGTTGAGTGCCGCATTTCTTTTTGCGTCCTCTATTGCTTCCGGAACTATCTCAAGTCCGTGAACACACTTTGCCTTATCTGACATACATATGGATATGGTACCTATTCCACAGCATACATCCCACACCTCTTCATTGCCGGTAAGTCCTGCATATTCGATGGCAGTTCCGTAAAGCTTCTCAACCTGAACCGGATTAACCTGATAAAACGAAAGCGGAGATATCTCAAACCTCTTATCGAGCAGGATATCATTTATCGTATCACTTCCGTAAAGTGTATGTGTCTCATTTCCCATGATCACATTCGTATTATCATTGTTTACGGAAACACAGACCGACTTCATACCGGGAATTTCACAGAGCTTATAGATCAATTCATTCTGACCGGTTATATATTCTTCAGGGACAACTCCTCCTGCCTCCCCGGCTCTCCTCTTTCCCGTATGGGTGATAACAAGACATACCATTATCTCGCCTGTTGCGAATCCTTTTCGTATCATTACATGACGCACAGTGCCACTGCCATCGTTTTCATCATATGCAGTAATTCCATGTCTTTTCATATGCTCCAGAACAATCTCAAGTATTGTACTATTTTCCTCCGGCAGGAGTACACAGTCCGTACACGGGATTATGCTGTGAGTCCTACCCGCATAGAAGCCGGCAACAGTGTTGCCTTCCTTATCAGTACCTGTGGGATATTGAGCTTTATTTCTGTATCTCCACGGATCGTCCATTCCGATCATCAGTTCCATGACGGAATCTGTCTGCCCGGGTGTAAACCCTCCGATCCTTATAAGGTTATTCCTGACCTTGTTCTGCTTCAGTTTAAGCTGGGCATCATACTTTAATTCCTGTATCTGGCAGCCGCCGCACTGCCTTGCGATCGGGCAGCGTGGTTTTACCCTGTCGGATGACGGACGGATGATCTTCTCAACACGCCCGTATCCATAATTCTTCTTAACCTTGACAATCCGCACATCCAGCACATCGCCTACGATCGCATCCTTAACAAAAAGGGCATAGCCGTCAATCTTACCGACTCCCATGCCCTCTGCCGTCATATCCGTTATTTCAAGCCTTACCATATCGTTCTTTTTATATTCCATTTATGAACAATACCTCGATCAAAACAAACCGGCAGGTGCATCCCCCGACTCACCCGTCTTCCTTATGTTACTGTCTATAAGTCTGTTGAAACCAAGCCAGCCTTTATCGGTTGTTGAATTAAACAGCTCAGTAAGTGTTTCCATCTTGGCATCAAGATTGTCCGCCATGTTAAGAGCCAAAGCTTCCATCAGAGCAGGCTTCTTGGGTGAACCGAATTCATACTCTCCGTGATGTGCCAGTATGCAGTGCTTGACCTCTGCCTCCAGCTGATGCGGAAATCCATCTATATTCTTTACCTTCTCACCAACCATTTCATATCCCATAACGATATGTCCGAGCAGCTGTCCGTCATCGGTATAATCATTCTGCGGGAAGGCCGACAGTTCCTTTACCTTTCCTATATCATGAAGCATTGCTGCCGTAAGCAGCAGATCCCTGTTAAGCATCCTGTAACGTGTACAATAGAAATCACACAGCTTTACAACACTCAGGGTATGCTCCAGCAGACCTCCCACAAAACCGTGATGTACGCTTTTTGCAGCCGAGCTTTTCTTAAACGCAGTTATAAAGTCATTATCGTCCTTAAAAAATGCCTCGCACAGCTTCTTAAGATACGGGGAATTGATACCTGACATGATCTTAAGCAGTTCACTATACATTTCATCAATATTCCCGGTAGTCATCGGCAGATAATCACCCGGAATATATTCACCTTCCTTAGCCTTCCTGATCCTCTTGATGTTCACCTGAAGCTGGCCGTTAAATGATGTAACCTGTCCGCCCACCATGCAGTAATCGAGCACATCAAAATCCTCGATGCCGGCTGAAGAAACATCCCATATCTTGGAATCTATCGTTCCTGTCTTATCCTGTAAAATGACATTCTCATAAGGCTTTCCGTTCTTGGTCACCGCCGACTGTTTGTGCTTTATGAGGTATATGTCCATTATGTTGTCGCTTTCCCTCAGTGTTTCGATATATTTCAAATCCGGTTCCTCCTTAGTGAGTCATAAACTGTTTCCAATGACTCATTTTTATTCACTCAGCTTACCTAGCGTGATCTCATATGACAGCTCTACATATTCATCTCTTCCCAGCCGTTTGACGGTCACCATCATAAGGTCATCCGGCTGACATTTGATCATCGCATCCTTATAATCCGAAAACGAATGGATATCCGTTGTTCCCAGCTTAACGATCACATCACCGTTCTGTATGCCTGCTTCCATGGCGGGCGAATCGATCACAACCTGTTTAACATATGCACCCATGGGAACACCGAAATCCTCAGCCGCCTCCTCGGTAACATCCAGACCGATTATTCCAAGACAGGCTATTTCCTGACCGTTTGAAAGCTTTTCAAGCTTATCCTTAAGATCGGATATCGAATATCCCCGGATCAGGTTCTTGGCATCGGATGTAGCACCGTCCTGAGTGATTATGCCAAGGACTTTTCCCGCCATGTTTATTATTACACCGCTTGCATTGGCACTTCCGTAGATATCCGTTGTAAGTATCGATACATTGGTATCGGTCATATCTCTTACTGATGTATGTGAGGTGATCTGTCCTATTGCTATCGATTCAGATACCCCAAGAGGATCACCCAGCGCTACGACAGGCATTCCGTCGATTGAAGATCCATTGGTATTTCCCAGCTCGGCAAGCTTGCAGGCCTCCTTGGTCTCGTTACTTATCTCATCCAAATTTACTGCTATAACGGAAATGTCCGTATTGGGATCGGATTTCTTACGTACAGCATCATACCTTGCCCCGTCGCAGAAAGTTACCGCTATCTTGTCCGAGGTGTCTATCACGCTTGTTCGTGTCAGGATCAGCATCTCCTTTCCGTTCTCTGCCATGATAAGGCCTGCTGCCGTATGCTTGTTCTCATATACATTCATGAACCAGTCCGTATTGGCACTCAGGCCCGTAACAGTCACAACCGCCCGACGTGCCTCATTAGCCACTTCACCGATCTGCTGGTACAGCTTGGCATAATCCTCTATTTCAAGATCCTTGTTAACGGTTTCAACGACCTGCGTTATGATCTTGGGTGCCGGTGCCGCTTCATTTACGGATACGGTTCCCTGCTCATTTTCACTGACAGTCAGATCGTCACCCTGATCCCTGTCATCATTTTCCTTATCTGTGATCTCAGCTGTACTGTCATTATCCGGACCGGAATTATCATCCGCATCGGTTCCGTTCCCGTTGCCCGGCTCCCTTATTTCGTCCGTTTCATCATCAGACTGTTTAAAGCTTACGACCTTTGTTTCATCGACCGGATAAAGCCACTCATTAAATATGGGGTATAACGACACAAAGGTAAAGCATGCTATCGTACCGAATGCAAGCGCAAGGATACAGGTAAACAACGCATTCAGGAACATACGTCTTTTACTTATCGGCTTCTCCTTTATTGTTTCGGTCATGAATTCGAAGTTCTGGCTGTTTGTCTCTGCCGCAAGCCCGTTCTCATTCTTTACTTCATCCACAATGTTCTTGTTTCTTTCATCCATATGACGCCCCTTCTTTTAAGTAAGCCACTTCAATCTGTGAAGCTCTCCCGTCTTCCGCATAGACGAAAATCCCTGCTGGCGGAGCGCTTCATACAGTATTACCGCTACCGAATTGGAAAGGTTAAGTGATCTTATATCATCAAGCATCGGGATCCTGATACAGGTCTCTTCATTATCGACCAGTATTTCCTCCGGTATACCCGCGCTCTCCTTTCCAAACATTATGAAAGCATCTTTATCAAACTGTACTTCCGAATATACCCTGTGTGCCTTGGTAGTTGCCATATAAACCTTCGGATGTCCGTTCATCTCCATGAACTCCTCATAGTTTATATACCTTCTCACATCCAGCTTATCCCAGTAATCCATGCCGGCTCTTTTTATATTCTTCTCTGTCAGTTGGAACCCCAACGGTTCGATAAGATGAAGAACTGTGCCTGTTGCGACACAGGTACGTCCGATATTTCCTGTATTTGCCGGGATCTCCGGCTCATGAAGCACAATGTTAAGCGGCATTTGAATCCTTAGCCCTCCACTTTACTCTTGGGAAGTGTAAATATGAATTCCGTTCCCACTCCCACGGTACTTATTACATTTATATTCTCATGATGGGCGTTGATGATCTCCTTAACGATCGCCAGCCCGAGACCTGTACCTTTCTTGTCCTTGCCCCTCGACAGATCGGTCTTGTAAAACCTGTCAAATACCAGCTTCTGGCTCTCCTTCGGGATACCTATACCGCTGTCCTTTACGGATACGAATATCGTGTCGTTCTTCTCCGATGTTTCAAGCTTGATATCAGATCCCTGCTCGCTGAACTTAATCGCATTGTCGATCAGATTGTAAAGGACCTGCTGTATCCTGCCCACATCGGCTCTTACAAAAAGCTTTTCACCGCACAGAACAAGCTTAAACCTGATCCGCTTGGTCTTGCATATACCCTCAAAGGTCGCCGCAGTATTCTTGATGACCGCATTTATGTCAAAATCACTCAGGTCAAGATGCATCCCTCTCGTATTGAGATTGTTGAGCGACAGGAGTGAATTGGTAAGCTTCGTAAGCCTCTCGGTCTCGTTAAGTACTATCTTTAAGTACTTATCCATCATGTCAGGAGGGATGGTCCCATCCTCCATTGCCTCGATATAACCCTTTATCGAAGTAAGGGGAGAACGGAAATCATGTGATACATTGGCTATGAACTGCTTCTGGTTGTCCTCTCCCTTGCTTAGCTCCGATGCCATGTAATTAAGCGATGCGGCAAGATGTCCTATCTCATCATCCTTATCGACCTCTATGGTATGTGAAAGATTTCCGTCCGCATATTCCTCCGTCGCCTTTGTTATCTTCTTGAGAGGTCTGTACACTACAACCGTAAACACAAGTAATACAAGCAGCGACAGTACAAACATGATACCAAGAGCCATATAGTAGATATTCATCAGGCTGTCACGGCTTCGCTCAATGTTACTGAGTGCATAGTGCATGACAACATACCCCTGCACACGGAAATTCGAATTGATGGGTGAAAACACACTGAGTACATCTTCTTCGAAGGAATTGTAAAATTTGCCGAGCATATAGTAATCATTCCCCGTATCGGTCGGATTAAAATGCCCGATCACCACAGTATTCTCCTCGTCAACAGACGTGTCCTCGGAATTGTACAACAGTTCACCGTCGGGATTGATTATCCATATGGCGGCCTGTGTGAAGGTGTCTATCGCTTCAAGCTGATCCCTGACATCCTCTGCCTCCAGGGATGCTCTGTAGAAATTATCCGCATAACGGGTGGAAATAAGTGTAGCCTCCTTATAAAGGGCAGCCGCCTTATCATTAAGCAGATGCTCGAAGGTGAGCCTGGAAAACAGTGTAGCTATCAGTACGAAACTTATTGCTCCAAATGCAAGATATGCAAATATGAACTTTAAGTATAAGGTTTTTCTGTATTTCATTTCACTTCAAACTTGTATCCTATTCCCCACACCGTGGACAGCCTCCACATTTCATGGTCCTTTATCTTTTCACGCAGTCTCTTGATGTGGACATCAACCGTCCTTGTATCGCCTATGTACTCATATCCCCAGATATGATCGAGAAGCTGCTCCCTTGTAAACACCTGATTGGGCGATGAAGCAAGGAAATAGAGAAGCTCCAGCTCTTTCGGCGGCATCTCGACAGGCTCTCCGAAATAAACAACCGAGTAATTGGTCTGATTGATGGTAAGATCGGGATATTCAACACACTTAACATCCGTCGGAGCCTCTACCGGCTTGACTGCCTGTGTTCTTCTGAGTACAGCCTTCACCCTTGCCACGAGCTCCTTACTGTCAAACGGTTTCTCCATATAGTCATCCGCTCCCAGTTCAAGGCCCAGTACTTTATCAAATATCTCGCCCTTTGCCGACAGCATGATAATGGGTGTCTGTGATCTTGCTCTGATCTCCCTGCACACCTGATACCCGTCTATGCCCGGAAGCATCAGATCAAGCAGCACAAGACCCGGCTTGTATGTATCAAAGCTCTTAAGTGCGGCTTCCCCGTCATTGACTATCTGAGTGTCAAAGCATTCCTTGGTAAGATACAGGGATATAAGCTCCGCTATGTTGTTGTCGTCATCTACTATAAGTATTTTCTGTTTGGTTGCCATGATCTCTCCTCTGTTTAAGGCTACTTGAATGTTACTATGGTTACGCCGGCATCGCCTTCTCCGTATTCCGCCAGCTTATATGATTTAACGTATTTCATCCGTTTCAGATAATTCCATACCGCGTTTCTCAATGCACCCGTACCCTTGCCGTGTACTATCCTTACCGTTTCAAGATGCGACAGGTATGCATCATCAAGATATTTCTCAAGCTTCGGTATCGCTTCATCCGTTGTACATCCTATGAGATTAAGCTCTACGGATATGGTGCCTGCCTTTGACAGTCCGTATACAGAACCGTATCCTCCGCCTTTGCTTCCGCTCTTTTTATTTCCGGATCTCTTACCGGTGCTGCCCTCATATCCTCTGCCGGAACCGGAGTTTATGTTATCCTCCGGCATTACAAACTCAATATCATTCATACCGGCTTTAATGTTCATGATACCGCACTGAACAAAAAGATTACCCTTTTTATCGGGCAGTGAACTTACCGTACCCTTAAGATCCATCGATATTATCCTGACCGCTGCTCCCGGCTTGATATCATCACGGCTCACGGGACGTCCTGTCTGTTTTGCCTTTCCTGCTGAAGCCTTATCAGCTGATATCTTCCCCATATCATTCCTTATCTTGCCGATCTTCTCCCTGAGTCCGGTGCGCTCATTTTCCATCGACTGAATGGAACCGTTCTTATGGAAGTTGCGTATGGCTTCGTCAGCGCTGTCCTTTGCTTCCGAAAGTATCCTTAAGGCCTCTTCTCTTGCTTCGGAAAGTATACGTTCTTTCTGTTCGTTAAGCTTATTCTTTTTAGCCTCATAATCAGTCCTTAGTCTGTCTGCCTCTTCCCTGTACTGCCTTATCGTCAACTTCTCCTGTTCAAGCAGTACTCTGTTTGCTTCAAGCTCCGAAAGTACATCCTCGAAGCTCTCATCCGCTTCACTGATCCTTTCCTTCGCACTGTCTATTATATATGAAGGCAGTCCAAGCTTACCGGCTATCGCAAATGCATTACTCTTTCCGGGAACACCTATGAGCAGCCGGTAAGTGGGCGCAAGCGTATCAACATTGAACTCACAGCTTGCATTGCAGACACGATCCTCACGAAGAGCATATACCTTTAATTCACTGTAATGAGTTGTTGCCGCAGTTCTTATTCCTGCCTGATGGAGCCTGTCAAGGATCGCAGTCGCCAGCGCAGCCCCTTCTACGGGATCCGTTCCGGCCCCGAGTTCATCAAACAGGCAGAGTGAAGCCTCATTCGCATTTTCAAGTATATTTACTATTGTCTTCATATGGGAAGAGAAGGTGGACAGGCTCTGCTCTATGCTCTGTTCATCACCTATATCCGCAAACACCTCATCAAATACGCTTAACTGCGAATGGTCAAGTGCCGGTATCTGCAGACCTGCCTGTCCCATAAGAGTCAGCAGTCCCAGTGTCTTAAGCGCAACGGTCTTACCGCCCGTATTGGGCCCCGTTATCACAAGAAGGTCAAAATCATCTCCAAGCCTTATATCGATCGGTACCACCTTCCCCTTATCAATAAGAGGATGCCTGGCCTTCTTCAGATCGATCACCCTGTTTTTATTGAATTCCGGACGTGTCGCCTTCATATCAAGCGCCAGCCGACCTCTTGCAAATATATGGTCAAGCTCGGTCATAAGTATGCGGTTAAGCCTTATCTCTTCGGTATGCTCACCGCAGGATGCGGAGAGTGATGCAAGTATGACCTCGATCTCCTTAGCCTCTTTTATCTGAAGCTCCTTTATTTCATTGTTAAGATTAACTATATCCGAAGGTTCAATAAACAGAGTTGATGCCGTGGATGATCTGTCATGTATCATGCCCGGCACATTGCCCTTGTACTCCGCCTTAACAGGTATACAGTACCTGCCCTCACGCATGGTCACCACATTATCCTGAAGATATGCCTTATATGTACTGTTGACCATGCTGTTAAGCCTGGTATGTATCCTGTCCTGGGTTGCCCTTATATGACGGCGTATATTCTTAAGCTCAGGACTCGCATCATCGGCTATCTCATCGCAGGATATGATACATCGCCTTATTTCAGAAGAAATCCCGGACAAAGGAGATAGTGCATCAAACATCTCATCCAGGCAGTCCTTTGATTCTTCATCACCTCTGTGACCGTATGAACGTACCCTTGCCGTATTCTCCAGCAGCCCTGCTATGTCCATAAGCTCCTGTGTGCTTATGCTGCTCCCCTTTTCAAGCCGCATCATGCTTGCTTCCACAGCCTTATTGCCGCCAAAGCTTACATCTCCGTTCCTTAACAGCCTTCCGGTCGAATCAAAGGTCTCCTGCTGCAGCCTGTTTATTCCGTCATGATCACTGAGCGGCGTAAGCTCCATGCACTTTTGCCTGCCCGGCTCCGAAGTGGCCCTGTCCGCAAGCAGCTTTATTATTTTATCATATTCTAAAGTAATTAAAACCTTACTGTTCATTATCGAAAATTAATATATCATACCTAGACGTTACTCTTTCGATTATAACATTATGCCTCACATTTGTCATTTTTATATTTGCCATATCAATTTCGACCTTTACTCTTATTATGTTAAGTGATATAATTCATTGATAACCGCTTTTGCAATAACACATATGAGGGGAGATATTACAGACGGAGGTTTTTTATCATGGAACCTGCAGCTCCTGAAAAGAGCAGTGGCAATGCCATGCTTAAAATATGTGCATTTATTGTAGATAAACGCAATCTGTTCTTTCTTGTATTTATATTATTGTCTGTTTTCTCGGCCTTTTCAAGGAACTGGGTAAAGGTTGAGAATTCTCTGGCGGCTTATCTTCCGCAATCCACCGAAACGAAACAGGGTCTCGATCTAATGGAGACTGAGTTTAAGACCTATGGCTCCTGTAAAGTCATGATCGCCAACATATCCTGCGATCAGGCGGACAAACTGGTTAAATCCTTTGAAGATATCGATGGTGTGTTCAGGGTTGAGTATGATAATGATGAATCTCATTACAACAACGGATCGGCCCTTTTCAACATCACCTTTGAATATGACGAGAAGGATCCTGCCGTTATGCCGCCTCTTGATGAGGTAAAGGCCTTTATTGAACCCTATGATGCATATCTTTCCACAACACTCGGCGACATTCAGGCAGAACTCATTAACAAAGAAATGCAGGTCATATCGGTTCTTGTAGTGATAGTTGTGCTGACTGTTCTGCTTATTACCACACAGGCTTATGCAGAGATACCGGTACTTCTTATCACATTTGGTGCAGGTGCGGTGCTGCAGCTTGGATCAAACTTTTTCCTCGGCACCATTTCGTTCGTATCGGATTCGGTGACCATTGTTCTCCAGCTTGCACTGTCGGTTGACTACGCAGTCATTTTCCTTAACAGATACAAGGAAGAGCATCGGGACAAGGAGCCTCGTGAGGCAGTGATAACAGCCCTTACAAAGGCGATACCCGAGATATCCGGAAGCTCGCTTACAACGATCGGCGGCCTTATAGCGATGACCTTTATGCAGTATCAGATAGGCCCGGACCTTGGTGTTGTACTGATCAAAGCCATAATCTTAAGCCTTATATCGGTATTCCTTCTCATGCCCGGAATAATCATGCTGTTTGCTCCTCTTATGGAAAAGACCCAGCACAGGAATTTCATTCCGGATATTCCCTTTGTCGGTAAATTCGACTACCATTCCAGATTTATCGTTGCTCCGCTGTTTCTCGCAGCCATCATTGCAGCCTTCATCATACAGCATAAATGTCCGTATGTATTTGGGTACTCCACCCTGGAGACTCCCATAAAAAATGATGTACAGATAGCGGATGAAATGATAGCCGACAATTTCAATAGCGATAACCTGATCGCTCTTGTTGTTCCGGCAGGCAATTACGATAACGAAAAACGACTGATCCAGAAACTGGAAGCCTGCAGGGAGGTAAAATCCTGTACAGGACTTGCAAACACCGAAGCAATGGGTGGCTACACGCTTACGGATCCTCTGTCACCGCGTCAGTTCTCAGAGCTCATTGACATTGATTTCGAAATAGCCGAACTGATATATGCCGCATATGCCGTTAATGATGAGGACTATGCAAAGGCAGTCAACGGACTGACCTCATACAAGGTTCCGCTTATCGATATGTTCATGTTCATACATGATGAAATAGACCAGGGATACGTTTCTCTGGATAAAGAAACAAAAGATACCCTTGACGAAGCATACAGAATGATCAACTTTGCAAAGGAACAGCTGCAGGGAGAAAGTTATTCGCGTATCCTTGTTTATCTGAACCTTCCGCAGGAAAGTCAGGAAACCTTCGATTTCATCGATAAGATGCATGAAATAGCTCATACATACTACCACAGCAATATCTATACCGTCGGTGAATCGGTAAGTCAGTATGAACTTAAGAAAACATTTTCCAGAGATAATCTGGTTGTAAATATTGTATCCATCCTTGTTGTACTGGTTGTACTTCTGTTTACGTTTAAATCGGCCGGTATGCCGGTGCTTCTCATTGCAGTCATTCAGGGAAGTATCTGGATCAACTTCTCTGTTCCTGCATTGGAGCATGATAATATTTTCTTCTTAAGCCAACTGATAGTAAGTTCCATACAGATGGGTGCAAACATCGACTATGCGATCGTAATAGCGGGCAGGTACACTGAACTGAGGGCAACCAGGGGACGGTGCGACTCAATTATTGAAACAATGAATGCATCATTCCCCACAATAGTAACTTCGGGAACCATGCTCGCGGTAGCCGGTATACTCATCGGTCGTCTTACATCTGACGGTGCTATATACGGAATAGGACAATGCCTCGGACGAGGCACAATAATCTCCATATTCATTACCATGTTCGTACTGCCGCAGATCCTGCTTGTAGGCGATACCATAATCAGCAAAACAGCATTTATAATGAATATGCCGATACGTACAAAAGAGGCTCAGGGTCTTAACCGTGTTAACGGTATCGTAAGGGGACGCATAAACGGCGTGGTCACCGGTACCATGAATGCGGTGGTAAGAGGTGATATAAGCGCCTTTGTCGAGGCCGGAAACATTACCGGACTCACCGAAGAAGAGGCTGCCTCCATAGTTTCCGGCATGCCTGTACAGATAAACGAAAACAATGAAAAGGAGGCCGGAGATGATGAAAAGAACTAAATCTGCAGGCACAAACAGAAGGATTGCCTCCTATATGACTTTTATCATAAGTCTCTCTCTTATATTATCCTGTTCATCACCCGTTCATGCCGGGATAGGAAATAAGCTTAATGTAGTCGAAGGGAGCGGGAAGGCTCCCAATGTTGAAGTCATACGTGTTGATGATAACGGTAATGAGATCAGGGTGGATGACAGCTCTTCATCAGGGGATAACGAAAACGGCTCGTCAGATCCGGACGAAATGACATACGCCGAAGATGTGAGCGGTATTCTCAGCGCAAATGATATATACGATAAAACAACCCTCTATATCGAAAATGCTGATGATATGAAAATGCTGGCCAAAAACTGCAGGCTTGATACATGGTCAAGGGATAAGTATGTGATCCTCAAAAACGACATAATGCTTGACGGAAGCGATTTCAAATATATACCTATCTTCAGCGGAGTCTTCGACGGACAGGGACATACCATCTCCGGAATATCAATAACCAACAGCGGAAGCTATACCGGACTGTTCTGTATCACCCAGGAAAGTGCCGTTATAAAGGATCTTCATGTTCAGGGTTCCAATGTTGCTTCGGGCGAGCAACTCGCGACCGGCGGCATAGTCGGTGACAATTACGGCCTGATAAGCAACTGCACCTTTGAAGGAAATGTCAACGGATATGACTATACGGGAGGCATTGCCGGATACAATGAGCAGACCGGTGTCATAAGCAGCTGCAAAAGCAGCGGCTATGTTGTTGGTATGCATTTCACAGGTGGTATCACAGGTTACAATATGGGTACCCTGAACGGATGTATCAATGATTCAAAGGTCAATATTTCAAGTATTGACGAAACTATCTCTGTACAGAATTTTGATATAGATAAATTCTCAAACAACATTCTTAACCTGTTTGACCCCAACACCAAAAAGGACTATACAAGTGTACTTAACAGCACTGTCGATGTAGGCGGTATCTGCGGCTATTCCCACGGTATCATTACATGCTGTACAAACAATTCCCTCGTAGGCTACGAACATGTCGGCTACAACATCGGAGGCATAGCCGGACGGCAGAACGGCTTCATTGACATGTGCGTAAACAACGGTGAAATATATGGGCGTAAGGACGTTGGCGGAATAGCCGGTCAGGCTGAACCCTATGTCGTTATAGATATAACCGAGGACATTGTCGGACAGCTCACATCCAATATGAACACTCTTCATGATCTGGTAAATGTAACCCTGAATGACGCCGGAAGTGAGTCCAATCTTGTAACCGCACGTTTAAATATGGTAAAGAGTTTTACCGACAAGGCACTTAATGATACCTCTTATCTGTCAACTGAAACCGAGAATTATATCAACAGTATTGCTGAAAAAGGCGATGAAGTGTTAAGCCGTGTCGAATATGCAATGAATGAATCGACCAAAAGCGGAGGTGCATTTGATAAGGCAAAGTCTTCGATCACCGAGATTTCAAGTGCTGCGGACGATCTTGTTAATGCTGTCGATGACCTTGATATCCACAAATATTTTTCAGAGGAGGAAGAGGTAAGCTACAACAAGGCAAAGGATAATATCAAACAGGCCTCAGATGATTACAGCAAATTCCATGACGAAAATGAAAATAAGTATTATAAGGATTATTATTACGGATATATAAACAGCAACAGGCCCACAAGTTCCAATCTTGTGCTGCTTGACGGGGACGGAAGGGAAATACCCTGGCCCGACAAAAAAACCGTATTTTCAGATACTGTATCAGGAAACAATTCAGAATATGATAACGTTGCAAGACTTGCACACAAAGACAGCAGTACCGAGCCTCCCGCTTATACCGACTTCCCTTCATCAGATGAAGCATACAGAGAAGAGGACAAGTTACTGGATCTGTCTGCAGAGGGTTCTGCAGATGCCGCTATATCACGTATTTCCGACGAAGACTTTGAAAAGAAATACGGTACCAGCTTCTTTGATTACGAAGCTGACAATGTAGAGGATATGTCCGGCTATATTATTGCCCATGCAGACGATATGGGCGAGGCAACAGGCAGGGATATACGATATGCAATAGATCACACCAAACGATCCATAAGGGATTTGGGTGGAACTGTATCTGCCACAAAAGATATAGTGTCCGATCTGAGCTCCCGGCCGGCAATAACGCTTCCAAGGTTATCTGATGAATATCAGGCCAGATCCGGCAGTCTGATCGCCAACATACAGGGAATGAGCGACAGTCTGGGACTCCTCAATAACGAAATGAATTCATCCAATCAGCAGCTTATTGATGATATGGTCAAGGTCAACGACCAGTTTAACGTCATAATGATCCTGATTGCAGATGCGATCGACGGTGTCCTCGATCAGGATTACACGGATGTCTATGAAGATACTTCCGTATCCGTTGCCAGGGACTGCACAGATGCCACCATTGCAGATTCAATAAACTACGGAAGCATCTACGGTGACATCAACTCATCGGGTATTGCCGGAACAATGGCGATCGAATACGACTTTGACCTTGAAAGTGATATCACAGGTATAAAAGACGCAGCGGCCGGAACAACCTACCGTACTAAATGTGTAATGAGAAATGATAAAAACGAAGGTTATGTCGAAGGCGTAAAGGATCATGTAGGCGGCATATGCGGTTTTCAGGAAATGGGAACCATCCTTTCATGCCACAATTACGGCAAGCTGAAGAGCAATTCGGGAGATTATATCGGAGGTATTTCAGGTGAATCCCTTTCAACCATAATGGATTGCTATACCAAGGGAATACTTGTGGGAGACAGCTATATCGGAGGTATTGCCGGCAAGGGTTATGACATAAGCGGATGTATTTCTCTTCCCACAATAGTAAGTTCCGAAAGCTTTCTCGGTGCCATAGCAGGTGATAACAGTAACACCGGAAGGATCAAAAACAATTATTTCGTATCGGATGATCAGGCCGGGATCGACAGGGTAAGCTACAGCGGTAAGGCCGAACCGGTGACATACAGCGAACTTCTTGCCATGGATAATATCCCCTCCGAATTCCGCTCCATTAAGGTCAGATTCGTTCTGGATGATAAACCGATAGCCGTAAAAGATTATGAGTATGATTCCTCCGTCTCAACACTTCCGGTGGAAATCTCTGAAGGCGAGTACATTTCATGGGATTGGGAAAATTCAAATCTCAATGATATAAGAAGCGATTCGGAGCTTATAGGAAAAACAGCCAGATATATAACAACCCTGGGAAGTATGCAGCTTCGTGACAACATACAGTCGGCTGTTCTTGTAGACGGAAGATTTATTGAAGGAGACTATTTCAAATCCACTGTCAGCGGGATCAGTACAGAAGAAAATGTTATAGAGACATGGACACTTGAGATTCCTGATGATGTACGTAATGAGCATCTGGTCCGTTATGCACCTCCGGCCGGTGTAAATCCATCGGATGTCCGGATCTGGCTTTTAAACGGTAATGACATGGAAATAGCCGAAACCACTCCCATGGGCAGATATCTGACCTTTAATACACAAGGCCTGGATGTAAGATTCATGGTCGAGAATACCTATGTCAACCCTTTGGTCAGATACGCAGGATATGAAGCAGCTGCTCTTATCATAATTGCAGTCATTGTGATCATAGCAGTCATTTCCGCGAAAAACAGGAGACGCAGAAAGAAAACCGCTGCAAACAGTCACAGCGGTAACAGGGATTATGATTCGATTGATGATATTGACGATATAAGCGATAAGGAGTCCGATGTCTGATGACTTCCGGACTCCTTAAGCTAAGATTACGTGTTAACGACACGGGTGATCAAGACAAGAAACATCTCATGAACCTTCCCGATATCAACTCCTTCAAGATAACCCGTATCATACGAATAGGTGATCTGCATGGAAGTATCTGTGATCTCAAGCCTTACAGCCACAGGTGCTTTCTCATGTCCGTAGGAATCTATGAAATAGGTCTTATTCGGTTCAACCTGACGCAGGAAATCGTTATATGTATTCTGTGTAAGAAATTCATAAGACAGTGTTGAATACTCCTCACAATCGTATCTTAATTCACTGTTAAGTATATCAACACTGCAGCTGTCATATACCTCAGCCTTCTCATAAACGTCTTTGATATCGGTAAACTGCACACTGTAATCATCATCATTGTTGAAGATCATCGGTACCCAGCGGAGTAACCCGCCTTCATGCCTTGTCTTTATTATTATGGCTTCTCTCGAAACAAGTCCGCAGACGATCTTACCAAATGTCAGAATTATGCATGACTTAAGACTGTTGGCACCCCTCTTCTTATCATATTCAAGCATGGCCTTCATGAGCTCCGGCTTGATATCATAGGTCACTTCACCTCTTGAGCCTGTGCATTTCTTCTTCCTGTCATCCTTAAACCTCGCTATATCCGATCCGATCTTGGGAAGTATCCCCTGATAATACCTGGTCGCAAGATATACATGCACCTTCTTCTTCCCAAGTACTCCTATCGGCTCAAATTCCGTGGATTTAAAACCGGCCTTCATAACTCTCTTGCCGTATATATGGGAAGCATCGGTGGACATGACCACTACGTAATTGTTGAAATCAACAAGATATGCATTAAGCGTAACCGGACAGACCTCCTGTGTTCTGTAGGAGGTATACATTGCTTTCTTTCTTGTAACTATTACATCACTGACGCGGGCGTATCTTTCGTCTACCGGAAGCTCTGTAAGGTTCTCTATTGCATAGTTATATCCTCCGGTTATCTCGCGATAACCATGGATCATATCCGCAAACTCCTTCGAGTCGGTATATCTTCTTATAAAAACAGGAAGATTCATCATTCCTGCATCAACTATGTTCAGCATCAGCTTTCCCCTTGCATTTTAATAATGCCACTTAATCATACCGCTTTTAATTATAAAACATATACGTTGCTTTAATCAATAGCTTTATATTAAGTGTTTATACTGCTCAACCTCTGTATCACGGAATCTGAGTCCGTTCGTATAAAGCCTTAATGCCATATCAAGAAGAGGGAACATCATTATCGCGCCCGTACCCTCTCCAAGCGCAAGATCCGCACATATGACCGGTTTAAGTCCCAACTCATCAAGCACGATACGCATACCCGGTTCTCTGCCGATATGGGAGCATATCATGTACTGTGAAGCCCCCGGCAATATCCTCTGCGCACACAGTGCCGCCACGGCACTTATAAAGCCGTCTATGATAACCGGAATACCATATACGGCACCGCCCACAAATACACCCGTCAGACCCGCTATATCAAGGCCGCCTACCGTACTCATGATACGCTTTATTCCGGCTTCACCTTCCACATTGAGATTGATATCATTCAGACCGTATTTATCTATTCCGTTCTTTATGACAGCCACCTTACGTACAAGACCTTCATCACACAGTCCGGCTCCGCGTCCGGTAACATCCTCTGCACACAATTTGAGAACAGCCGCGCATACTGCCGCAGATGTCGTCGTATTCCCTATTCCCATCTCACCGGTCGCCAGTATCTTATATCCCCGTTCCCTGCATTCCCTGACAAGCTCCATACCGGTATGGATCGCCCTGTCAAGCTCTTCCATGGTCATCGCAGGCTCTTTTATGAAATTTCCTGTACCTTTTCGTATCTTCCTGTCAAGCACTCCATCAGGGGTGCCTTCCATGTTTATGCCAATATCTACCGGAATTATATCCACACCCGAATTCTCTGCCATAACACAGACAGAGCTTTTCCTCTTACCCATCCATCCTGCAACACTGCGTGTAACATCCTGGCCCGACTGGCTTATTCCTTCATTAACTATGCCGTTGTCGGCACACATGATGATCAGGGCCCTTTTGGAAATATCCGGTGTAACCGTTCCGTTTATTGAGCCTATTTTTGCAATTATGGCTTCCAACTCTCCAAGGCTGTCAAGCGGCTTGGCTACGCTGTCCCATCCTTCTCTGATCCTGTTGTACAGGTCTTTGTTTATTTCCGGTATTTTAATTTCTGAAATATCCATATTTATATCTATAAAAGGACCTGCCTGTTAAGGCAGATCCTTTCATTTCCGTTGTACGTTTATTTATGATGATTACTTCTTAACGTTGAATGCCTTCATTCCCGGATAGTAAGCTGCATCGCCGAGAGCTTCCTCTATTCTGAGCAGCTGGTTGTACTTAGCTACACGCTCAGACCTTGAAGGAGCACCTGTCTTGATCTGGCGGGTGTTAAGTGCAACTGCAAGATCAGCTATTGTTGTATCTGCAGTCTCACCTGACCTGTGTGAAGAAATAGCTGTATAACCGTTCTTGTTGGCAAGCTTGATAGCATCAAGTGTCTCTGATACAGATCCGATCTGGTTAAGCTTGATAAGGATCGAATTAGCTGCACCAAGCTCGATACCCTTCGCAAGACGCTCGGTATTGGTAACGAAGAGGTCATCACCGACAAGCTGAACCTTGTTACCGATCTTAGCGGTCATCTTCTGCCAGCCTTCCCAATCCTCTTCATCAAGACCATCCTCGATAGAGATGATGGGATACTTGTCTACAAGGCTCTCCCAGTGAGCAATAAGCTCATCTGTTGTGAAGTCCTTACCTGACTTGGGCTGATGATAGAAGCCCTTACCCTTCTCACTCTTCCACTCAGATGCTGCTGCATCCATAGCGATCATGAAGTCCTTACCGGGCTCAAAGCCTGCTGCCTTGATAGCTTCAAGGATCTTCTCGATAGCTTCCTCGTCACTCTTAAGGCTGTTGGGAGCAAAACCACCCTCATCACCTACAGCTGTAACGTCGTTCATCTTCTTAATAAGAGCCTTGAGGTTATGGAATACCTCTGCACACCATCTTAAACCTTCCTTAAATGAAGGAGCGCCTACAGGCATAACCATGAACTCCTGTGTATCAACTGCGCTGTCTGCATGAGCACCACCGTTAAGGATGTTCATCATGGGAACAGGAAGATCTGTAGCCTGTGCGCCGCCGAGGAACCTGTAAAGAGGAATATCGAGTGAAGTAGCTGCTGCCCTTGCTGTAGCGATAGATACTGCAAGAATAGCGTTCGCACCGAGCTTACTCTTATCCTTTGTTCCGTCAAGCTTGATCATTGCTGCATCAACAGCGTATGTATCGGATGCATCCATACCAACGATCGCATCAGCGATAGGTCCGTTGATATTGTCAACTGCCTTGGAAACACCCTTGCCAAGATATCTGCCCTTATCTCCGTCACGAAGCTCCAGTGCCTCAAATTCACCTGTTGAAGCTCCTGAAGGTGCAGTACCTCTTGCTACTGTTCCGTCAACCAGTGTAACCTCAGCCTCAACTGTGGGATTACCTCTGGAATCAAGGATCTCACGTCCAACTACCTTTTCAATCTCAAGATAATTCATATTTGTCCAACCTTTCCGCCTTTATGGCTAGTTTCTTTATCAGTTAACTCCGAAACATACCTGTTCCGGATAACCGTTTCGCATTGTTCAGCATAGCATAACTTTACCTTATTTGCAAGAGTTCCTATATCCGACAATAACTTATCGGTATAACGCATAGCGTTGACATTGACCTCTTTCGGGCGTATAACATATAAAAAAAGAATAAATCTGTTCACGAAAGAGGGAGACAGCATGACACAGACAAAAACGCTTAATCTTGTACGCGCAGCAATGTTTGCCGCACTCACCTGCATTGCAACTTATGTAATAAAAATACCTACACCCGGCACGGGCGGATACATACATTTCGGTGATGCCTTCGTTTTATTGTCGGGCATAGTGCTCGGTCCTTTATACGGAGCGGCAGCTGCCGGAATAGGTTCGGCACTCTCAGACATTGTCGGAGGATACGTATTCTACGCTCCGGTAACCCTGCTCATTAAGGGGCTGGCTGCTTTTGCAGTCGGATTTCTGTACCGCTCTCTTGCAGGCAGGATAAAATCAGACCGCGCAAGGAGCTTCCTTGGCAGCCTGACAATACTTTTCATAGTTCCTTTAGGATACTTTGTTTATGAAATGATCATATATGGTCCCGCAGCAGCCGCAAGCATACCCGCAAATATCATACAGGCCGCTTCGGGTGTTATCATAGCTTTTATACTTTATCCGCTTATCAAAAACTTCATAAACCGGTAAAAATTCAGGGGACGTATATCATTACGTCCCCCGACTTATCTTTCTGTTACTTATGATGGAAAAGTATTATATATGCTCCGCCTTCCCTGGTCAACAAACCGGTTATTGAAGTTTCCACTTCATGAGGTTCGCCAAATAAGGAATATCCCTTTTCTTCAAAATAGGAAAGACCTTCATCGAAATCATCTACATTTACCCGCATGCCAAAGTATCCCTCATTGAAATGGTCAGCCGGAAAATGTGAACACACGATATCAATACGTCTTTTTTTCTCATTTTCCATAACCGCATAGTCCAGAAACTTAATCTGTGGCCTATGCTTTACTTCGAAGCCGAAATCCTCACTGATACACTTAATCTGAGCCTCAATATCATTTGTGTAAAAAACCGGATAACAATCTGAAATCTTCATAATCAACCTATTCTCCTTTGTTTTATTTATAATAATCCGGCAGCCTTCTCACTGGGATGTATACAAAAGCGGAGCACTGATAATGATCGGCAGATACAATACTCATATATCTCTCCGTCATTAACCCGGAACAGGGTTAATGGTTCATCACACGAATGAGATGACCTCATTCTTTGGTTTTCCTGTCGGTTCGATACTTATTGCTTCCAGCACCGGGCCTTCCTTGCCATAGTCATCGAAATACTCAATATTTACCTTGGCCTTCACCTTGATATACTGCCTGTTTGTAAGTTCGTCCTCTTTATCATATTTACATGCGTATCCAAGGAAAGCTATATCTTCGGCACAGCATGTCATTGCCATCCTTCCGGGAACGAAGTAACCCTTAGGGAACTGTGGCGGATGGAGCACCATACCTGTGTATTCGATGGTGCGTCCCTTATATCTGTCCATGTTATCAAGGGCGTCTATATACCACACTCCGTAGCCTGTATCATCCAGGACCACGGGATCCTTGGTAAGATCATACGGAAGATCCTCTTCCAGTGTTACGTTCATCTCACCGTCCTTGTTCTCGAATATGATGTCGGCTCCCTGATTGAGTGCCTTGATATTCCGCTTATAGGATGCTATCTTCTCATCCAGTCCGTCACAGCGGTTCATGATGATCAGCTCGGATCCTCTTATCTGTTCCGCAAGCAGTGACTTCATGTTGCTGAAATAACTCTCAAAGGTAGCTCCGTTTATCATTGTTATCTGCTGCTCAATCTTCCAATTCCACGGAAGCTTGTGGTTCTTGAGCATCCACATGCCGTTGAACTCGATGACTATACGTCCGGGCTTGTACTTCTTCTCAAGCTCCATCAGATTCTTCGCATTGAAATCATCCTCATCCTCGATCACTTCCATTATTGTACGTGTTTTCTCAAGAACAGCCGGAGCGTACTCATTCTCTCCCTCTTCACATACAATAAGGAGAGTAGCCTTCCTGTCCTGAAAATAGGGCTGAGCTATTGTGTAGTTGATAAAATCCGTCTTTCCGCTGTCGAGAAAGCCATTGATTATAAATACTGAGGTCATGTCTGCCTCCCTGAATACTGATATTTCTGTCTTTACATGGAATTACCATATTACTCCGTAATACGTATATCCGTCCACGGTCGTGATGCTTATTTAAACAGATCACGTATGGCTTCTTCCTTAAGCTCAGATCCGATCACACATATCTTACCTGTTACCTCTGCCGCTCCGTCTCTTACCTCACACTCACCGGGCACATAGTCAAAATGGATGAACCTGTCTCCCTCTGTGGGAAGCATTCCCTTACAGCGGAGTATGGTTCCGTATCTGGATGTATCGTCAAGTTCTTCCAGACATTCCTTAACCTTATCTGCCGTATATTTGGTTGATGTCTCAATACCGATCGATGTAAACACCTCATCCGCATCATGGTGATGATGGTGATGATCATGATCATGGTCATGGTCGTGACAGCCGCAGGTACATTCCTCGCCGTGATCGTGATCGTGATGCTGTTCGTGATCATGATGGTGGTCATGGTCATGATGATGATGCTCGTGTTCATCATGCATCTCCATTACTTCCTTCATGAGCTCAGCCTCAAGATCCTTGGCATCCTCTATTGTCTCCAATATCTTACTTCCTTCAAGCTTATCCCAGGGTGTTGTGATTATCGTTGCCTTGGGATTGTGCTCCCTTATAAGAGCAACACAGGCATTTACCTTCTCATCCGTCATATCACCCGTACGACTTAAGATAATGGTTCCCGCATGCTCGATCTGATTCTCAAAGAATTCACCGAAGTTACGCAGATACGGCTTACATTTCTTGGCATCAACCACAGCCACCGCACTGTTAAGATGAACACCCTCAACACCTGTCGAGCCTTCAACCGCACGCATGACATCCGAAAGCTTACCAACACCCGAAGGCTCTATAAGTATCCTGTCCGGACTGTATTTATCGAGAACCTCCTTAAGTGCCGTGCCGAAGTCGCCTACAAGCGAACAGCAGATACAGCCTGAATTCATCTCCGTGATCTCAATACCTGCCTCCTTAAGGAAACCTCCGTCAATTCCTATCTCTCCGAACTCATTCTCGATAAGTACCACCTGCTCACCCGAGAGCGCCTCCTTAAGAAGCTTCTTGATAAGGGTTGTCTTTCCTGCCCCCAGGAAACCAGATACAATATCAATCTTTGTCATTTCTTGTCACCTCATACTTTCTATATTGAATTATCTTAGCATTCACCAGTCAAATCACAAAGAAAATATCTTTGATCGTCCTGCCGGATTATTCTTCCAGTAACTTCTCCACACTCGCCAGCTTCACGCATAATACGAACACTCTTGCGGCATCCTTCATTTCTTCTGTTGACGGGAATGTCGGTGCTATACGGATATTGGAATCTTTGGGATCCTTACCATACGGATAGGTGGCACCCGCACCTGTCAGTGTAACACCCAAAGCTTTACACTTGGCTACTATGTTCTTGGCACAGCCGTCAAGAGCTTCAAATGAAATGAAATATCCTCCCTTTGGATTAACCCAGCTTCCGATACCCAGTCCCGTCAGTTCCTTCTCAAGTGTATCCGTAACTGCGGCAAATTTGGGACGAAGCAGCTCACCGTGTTTCTTCATATGAGCTCTGAGTCCGTCGATATCCTTGAAGAACCTCGCATGTCTCAACTGATTTATCTTATCATGTCCTATCGTCTGTACGCCCATAAGCTTGAGTATCCACTCGACATTATCTATAGATGAAGCTACCGCCGAAACGCCCGATCCGGGGAAACTTATCTTGGATGTAGAAGCAAAGATAAATACCATATCGGGATTTCCGGCCTTCTTACACTCTTCAAGGATGTTGAGTATCTCATCCTGATCATCATCATAAAGATGATGAATACAGTATGCATTGTCCCAGTAAATCCTGAAATCCTCTGCTGCGGGTTTAAGCCCCGCAAACCTCTTCACCGTTTCATCCGAATAAGAAATACCTGTGGGATTGGAATATTTGGGAACACACCATATTCCCTTTACTGCAGGATCGTTGTTCACATATTCCTCAACCATATCCATATCGGGACCTGTCTCGGATAAAGGAATATTTATCATCTCTATGCCAAACTGCTCGGTTATCTTAAAGTGCCTGTCATATCCCGGAACCGGACACAGGAACTTGATCCTGTCGAGCTTGCACCAGGGTGTCCCTCCCCTTACTCCGAAGCAGTATGAACGGGCAACCATGTCGTACATAAGATTAAGGCTCGAATTACCTCCGACGATCACGTTGTCCTTCTCAACCTCCATCATATCAGCCATCAGACGCCTGCATTCACCGATACCGTCCAGGTCTCCGTAATTACGGGTATCTGTGCCCAGTATTGTATGCATATCCGAGTTACTGTTCATAACATCGAGCATGGGCATGGCTATCTCGAGCTGTGAAAGGCCCGGCTTGCCTCGCGCCATATTCAGCTTGAGACCCTTTGCCTCCTCTTCCCTGTATTCCTTTTCCAGTTCCGCCTTGAGAGCACGCAGCTCATCCTTTGTCATATCCCTGTAGGCTTTCATGATTCTCTCCGATCTTTTAATATTCGCAATGTTATTTGACGTTCACAAAGAGACAAAGGGACCTTCAAAACCCCTTTGTCTCGCTCCATGAATTCTATCACAATCAGAAGCATAAATCAATAAATGCAGATCAGACTATGTTCCGTTCTTCTCCCTTAAGATACGCTTCTATATTAAGATACACCTCATGCATAAGACGGGTCCTTGCCTCCACGGAAGCCCATGCGATATGAGGTGTTACCAGAAGCCTGTCGCAGTCTGACAGTTCACGCAGAGGACTGTCCTTACTCATCGGTTCGCCGTCGATCACATCGAGTGCCGCTCCCGCTATTTTCCCTTTTTTTATTGCATCCACCAGCGCAATCTCATCAACTATCGGTCCTCTTCCCATATTTACAAGATATGCCGTATCCTTCATCCTGTCAAAAGCATCATGTGAAAACAGCTTCCTTGTCCTGTCATTTAAGGGTGCGTGTATGGAAATGATATCCGACTGTTTAAGAAAATCATCCCATTCAAGCCGCTCATATTCTTTGCAGCTGTTATTGCCGGATGTTGAATAATACACCACACGGCAGCCGAACGCCGTTGCAACAGCCGCCACCTTCCTGCCTATGTTTCCCAGCCCCGTAATTCCCCAGGTCTTGCCGGACAGCTCGTTAAATCTCTCACCAAAATACGTAAATATCGGAGAATTACAATACTCCCCGCTTCTCACGTAATCATCATATGAACGCAGCTTCTCGTATAAATAGAACAGAGACGCAAATGTATGCTGAACAACACAGTCTGTTGAATAACCGGTGGCATTACACACCTTTATGCCCCTGCTTCGAAGATATTCCACATCAACGTTGTCATATCCCGTCGCCGTAACACAGAGCAGCTTAAGCCTGTCAAGACTGCCTGCTGTTGCTTCGTTTATGGGAAGCTTGTTTATGATAAGGATATCCGCATCCTTTGCCCTATCTTCAAGCTCCCTGACATTTGTTGTTTCGTATGATGTAAATTCCCCCAGAGAAACAAACCCTGACAGATCTATATCCGAGCCTACATTTTTACACTCAAGCGCTGTTATTTTCATTGTTTTCATATTCTCTTCACACTGCCTGTCCCACTGTTCTCCAATCGTTCCGCATGACACACCCCTGCTTTTGGCAGAAATTATGTCCTCTATAAGTGTAACGCAAACAGTTTTTTATTTCAATCAGATACACTTCAACAGTACAGGCGGGAAAAGGGTGCCGCATAAGCGACACCCTTTTCCGTCAACTGTCGTATATATCTATACGATCATATATCTTACTTGAAAGGATTCTCTGTAGGATAAGGAACCGAAGCCGGCTGATTGTAACCGATCTCATCTACCTTAACGCCGATGTACTTGAATACCTCGAACAGTGCCTTTCCGAAATGTCCGAAAGCAACTGCTCCGTGATGAGGATAATTCTTCTCGATAAGTACGTGACGATAGAAACGTCCCATCTCAGGTATAGCGAATACGCCGATACCACCGAAGGATCTTGTAGCCACAGGAAGAACCTCACCCTCTGCAACGTAAGCGCGAAGGATGTTGTCTGCCGTTGACTGCAGGCGGTAGAAGGTGATAGGTCCGGGAACGATATCGCCTTCGAGCGTTCCGTTCGTAACCTCTACGGGAAGTGAACGAGCCATGATGGCCTGATACTTCATCTCGCCCTTTGTAAGCTTCTTCGAGCAGGTATTTCCGCAATGGAAGCCCATGAATGTATCGGTCTGCTTGTAATCGAACTTACCCTTGATGCTGTCCTCGTACATGCACTTCGGTACTGAGTTGTTGATGTCAAGAAGAGTAACGATATCGTCACTTACGCAGGTTCCGATGTACTCACTTAAGCAGCCGTAGATATCAACCTCACAGGATACGGGGATGCCGCGTCCGGTAAGACGTGAGTTAACATAGCAGGGAACAAATCCGAACTGTGTCTGGAATGCGGGCCAGCACTTACCTGCGATGGCAACGAATTCCTTTGAACCCTTATGACCGTCGATCCAGTCTGTAAGAGTAAGTTCATACTGAGCAAGCTTCTCAAGAATCTCGGGCTTCTTATTGCCCTCTCCGAGCTCAGCTTCCATATCCTTAACAACATCAGCTATCCTTGCGTCGCCTGCATGCTTGTTGAACGACTCGAACAGATCAAGCTCTGAGTTCTCCTCGATCTCAACGCCGAGATTGTAAAGCTGCTTGATAGGAGCGTTACAAGCAAGGAAGTTAAGAGGTCTGGGACCGAATGATATGATCTTAAGGTTCTGCAGTGCATATACGGCACGTGCAACAGGAACGAAATCATGTATCATATCTGCACAATCCTCTGCATCACCTACGGGATACTCGGGGATATAAGCCTTAACATTACGAAGTGCGAGATTGTAACTTGCATTGAGCATTCCGCAGTAAGCATCGCCACGTCCCGATGTTGTAACCGACTCATAATCTTCTTCTGCAGCCGCACAGAACATAACCGGGCCGTCATACTGCTGAGCGAGCATTGTCTCGGATATCTCGGGACCGAAGTTTCCAAGATAAATGCAAAGCGCATTACATCCTGCCTTCTTGACATCCTCAAGAGCCTGCTGCATATGTATCTCACTCTCAATGATGGTTACGGGGCACTCGTAAATATCGGCTGCATCATACTTCTTGGCATATGCATCCACGAGAGCCTTTCTTCTTCTGATGGTAAGAGCTGCGGGGAAACAGTCACGGGAAACGCCGACGAGACTGATCTTCAGGTTGGGTACGTTGGTCATTTGTCATCCTCGTAATCAGTTTTGAGTTTGG
>JAEEHY010000289.1 GCA_016281085.1 Lachnospiraceae bacterium | reverse complement strand
TGATGGAATATGAGGATTATTACATAATCTGCGGCATCTCCGCATATGAGAGGGCAGGATACCTTGTAAACGCGTTTATAGTTACATTGATCCTCTTTATACTGATCTGGCTCATAATAAGGTGGATATCGCTTGTGATAAACAGACGCTGCGAAACGGCAAGGTCACTACGCATAAAGCTTATTTCGTATTCGCTTATAGTGTGTATTATATCTTTTGCAATATCCATATACTTCCAGGTCCTCACAAATGTGGCTGATGAGCTTAAGACCATGACCCATCACGCCGAAGTTGCGGTGGAAACCCTTGATACCTATCAAAAGCAGAGCGATAAGCTGAGCAAATGGATAGATTCCTTCTATGAGATCCAGTGCAGGCTTGCAGCCAAGATCGTTAAGGGACGCATTAAGGGCACCATTACAAGGGAGGATATGCAGCGATATGCCAATTACCTGTGCGTTAAATATGTATTTGTATTTGATGAAGACGGAAATGTTTTAGTCACTAATTCCAATTATGACCATTTGAAGGTTGGGACCAAACCGGGAGATACTCTCTATGAATTCCGTGTACTGCTGGAGGGGGCTGATTTTGTGTCTCTTCCACCGGTGAAAGACGAAAGGTATAATGAATATCTTCAATATATGGGTGTAAGTATCCGGGATGATAAAGACCTGTGTGACGGCTTCGTATTGATAGCTGTGGATCCGTCGCTAAGGGATGAGCTGCTCGGAGCTCTGACGATCGATAACGTTTTAAAGAACCTTGTTATAGGACTTCCCGATTATGCAGTGGCGATCGATAAAAATACCCTTAATATCTCAGCCACTACAGGTCTGGGTTTTGTTGGTGAAAGCGTTGAAAGCCTGGGTATTTCAAAGAATAATCTTGAACAGAACTTCAGCGGTTTTATACAGATAAATGATGTCGAGTATTATGCCGGAGTCAGCGCCTCGGCAGACTATTATCTGGTGCCCATAATGCGAAGAAGCAACAACACGGATGCCCTAAGCAGCTCATTTAAGCTTGTTCTTATGGCGGCATGTGTATTGTTTGTCATTATCATTATCACTCTGCTTGGGTATCAGAAGAGTGTTTTGGATGCCGCACCCGAAGAAGAGAAAAAGCCGGATGCTCCGGAAATTGAGATAATAAAAGAGGAAGAGGAAAATCCCGGAAGCAGAGGATTGTTTTCCGGCATAACCGATCTGCTCCGGGCACAGAATAAAGCGGGATTTGAAGACCGTTGGCATGTAAATGCAGTGCTGGAGCACGATCAGACACCGGAGATGCGCATTATGCGGATCATATACCGTCTGCTACTTATCTTTTGCCTGTTCATACTCCTTCCGACTCTTTATGTTTCACTTAACAGTGACACTCGGATAGGAAACCTGAGCAATCTTACATATGTTATTTCGGGTAAGTGGGAGAAAGGCGTAAATATATTTGCGTTCACAGCCTGCATCTTCCTGCTGTGTGCCATGTATGTTGTCGCAGTACTGCTGGACCTTGTCCTGTATCAGATAGCCAAGGCTTCTGATATGAGGGTGGAAACGGTATGTCTCCTTATCAAAAATGCAATCAAGTATATCTGTGTGATCATATTTGTATACTACGGTCTGGCCCAATTCGGCGTGGATACGCAGACACTGCTTGCATCTGCCGGGATCCTGTCCCTGATGATCTCACTTGGGGCCAAAGATATGGTAAGTGATATCCTTGCGGGATTTTTCATTATCTTTGAGAGTACATACAAGGTTGGTGATTTTATAAGAGTCGGCTCATGGTCAGGCATAGTTACCGAGATAGGTTTGCGTACTACCAAGGTAAAGATGGGAACGGACATCAAGATATTCAACAATTCTTCCATGCGCGATATTATAAACTGCGAGGATGTTATACGCATCCCATTGCAAATGCCCATATCATATGATGCCGATATTCCTGAGATAGAAGCCATACTTAACAGGGAGCTTCCTCTTATAAGCTCCGAACAGATACCCGGTCTTGTAAAACCGCCTATATATGAAGGCGTCAGCTCATTTGAGGACAGCAGTGTAATGATACAGATAGCCATGTACGTGGATCGTTCGGCAAGATTTCCGGCTGGCAGAGCCCTTAACCGTGAGATTAAGATCATCTTCGACCGGGAGGGAATAGAAATACCCTTTAATCAGTTGGTTATACATGAGGGAGGTAATGCTTTATGAAGAGACTGATCGATTTTTTGAAAGCTAAACCGGTTATAACGGGAATAATCGGAATTGTCATGGGGTTCTTCGTATTGAGAATTCTTGGTACGGGAAGCGGAAACAGTGATCTGTTAAGCATGGGAATGTTAAGGTTTGCCGTTGCGATGATAGAAACGGTTTTTCTTATACTTATTTCAGGTAGAAAGACATATGAGAAATGCTGCAAGACAACAGGCTATATTTTTAAGACCGTAATTCCCATCTTTGTATTTGTTTTCATTTTTGTTGGTATTGGAACAGTAGTTGACCTTACATCAGGGCAACCATTGGTATCAAACTGGCCGGTGCAGATTCTGTTATCCGCATTCCTTTGTGTATTTGTCGGTTTATATGAAGAAACTGCTTACAGGGCAATCATAAACGATGCACTTATGGAACAGTTCCGAGACAATAAGAACGTTTTCAAATTAATAGCTGTTGTAAGTTTTTTGTTTTTTGGAGCGGCACATGTCATCGGTGCGGATATTTCTACACCCACGAGTCTGGCCATGGTGGTTATGAAAACAGTCAGTTCGGGGATTTTTGGACTGAGTTTGCTTTTCATGTACTGGAAAACAAGAAATCTATGGGGAATAGCCCTTGCACATGGTTTATATGACTTTGTATCAATAGCGCAGGAAGCAATCTTCTTTGGAGACAAAGCGTTTGGAGATAACGGTCCTACAGCCGACTATGTTGTAACAGACAAGAGTGCAAGTCCAGCGGTTTTGGTGGTTTACGTCATTATGACCGTTTATGATATTGCTGTTGCAATATGGATCTGGAAAAAGCATATGAAAGATGTTGATTTTGAAGAGATACGCAAAACCTGGTAAGAGACAAAACTGCAATGAATAAGTATCTCAAAAGCAGTTTGGAATTATAAACAGTTTTTCCTTAAAAAGGAAGATAAGTAAAAATACAAAATTAGTCGGAGGAAAAGATGGACAACAGTAGTAAAACTAATATTGAAACAAACAGCGAAACTGTCGAAAACACGCTGACCAAAAAGGAGCGTAGGGAGAAATGGAAGGCTGCCAAGCGTGAAAGACGCCGGACACAAAAGGAGTTTTATAAATACGCACCCGGAATGGTACGCACTTGGAATCTGTATTTGAAGAAACCTTTTTGTGTGCTTTTGGTGATCTGCATTATTGCAGGCCTGTGTCTCGGACCGTGGAAAGAGCCTATAACCCAAATAACCCAAAAGGCTGTTATGGATTATTATTTCAGCGCAAAAGATGCAGAGATCAGCGAGAAACAAAAAGAACAGATATATGAAATGTCCCCTACGGATGAGGAAGGAAACTCAAAGATTGATTCATTTCCCGCTATCGGTTCGGATGAGACCTGGACTATAAACATATATATAGTAGGTTCCGATCTGGAGGATTGCCATGAGGTGGATCTGTCTGAGATCACCATAAAGCAGACCAAGAATAAAAAGGAGAAAAATGATGAGCAGGATATAGTAATGCAACAGGAACGGCTGGACAGGTTTACGGGAGAACTGGCTGAAAAAGGCCTTGAGATACCTGCATTTTTCTATTACCCGATCGTACCGGTGGCATCTTCAAAAAATGTAACAGAGGATGTTGTAGTAGCTGACAGAAAAGGCGCCGCATCTAATGATATCGCTGAGATCTGTTCCGGTATATGGTCAGACAACATCCGTGTTGTGATTCAGACGGGCGGAGCCAGACACTGGACTAACAAGATGGTTAATCCCAACCGTACACAGCGCTTTGTATATGAAAAAGGAAAACTCAAAGAAATTGCGAACTTCCCTTTGCAGGAAGCTTCAGAGGTAGAAACGCTTACAGATTTTATTTCCTTCACCAATAAGAATTATCATTCCGACCATAATATGCTTGTATTATGGGATCACGGTTGCGGACCGTTTGGCTACGGCTATGACAGGATATACGATAAGCTGTTCACGATAAAGGATATCAGGATGGCGCTTGAAAACGTATATGGTCCGTCACCCGAAAAATCACCGTATGATATTCTCGGTTTTGACGCATGCCTTATGTCAGAAGTAACTGTTACAAATATCCTGAGTGACTATGCGGATTATTATTGTGTAAGTGAGGAGGCAGAGCCCGGAGACGGCTGGGCGTATAATCGTTTCCTAAAACAGATGACGGATGACCCGACCATGAGTGCGCCGCAGATCGGCCGCGCGATCGCGGATACGTATACCGATTTTTACATGCAGGAGAATATCAATGTCGGTTCGCTCATTGAGCAGAGTGTTACTTTCTCGGTTTTGGATGCCAAGAAGACTTCCGAACTTTGTGAAGCATACTCTGAACTTTGTAAAAAACAGCTGATCGATGCCACAACAGATCCCGGTGTTCTGTCGGAAATGGGTCGTTTGGGAATGCGCTCAACGAGATACGCGCAGGATCACAGTAATGCTTTCAATATGTCGGATCTGGGAAATTACGTCGATTACCTGGTAGACAGTTATCCCGATGAGTGCAGCAAGATCAAGGATCTTATCGGAGAAACCGTGTTATACCACAGGGAGAATGGTGCATTAAGTGATTCTACGGGAATTGCGGTATACCTTCCCTGTCAGGTTGATAATTACAACGGACTGCTTAAGTACCTGGATTATATTTACAACATAGTTGATGATGACAACATCCGTGCTCTTTATTACTATAAGCAGGCGGGATGTCTTAATGATGAACTGACTGAATATGTGAAGACTTTGACCGATAATGAGCCGAGGAAGCTTGATCTTAAGCTTTTCAATGATTTCACAAAGGCTGAACCCACAGTGGGAGACGGCACCTTCTCGCTTCCTGTAAGTGAAGATCTTCAGAATCTGATGGTTGGTTATTACATTGAAGTTGCAAACCTGAATGAGAAGAAAGGTATCATCACTGATTATGGCTCCAACGGAGGTCTTGAATTGGACGGAGACGGCCGCCTTATAAGTAATTTTGACGGAAAATGGCCATCAATAAATGGTGTTCCATTGTACGTTGAAGTGGTTTCTAATACAGAATCGAATATTGAGTTCAAATCCCATATTAACTATAACGGTGATGAGGCTTATCTGATCCTGAATTACGATAAGGACACAGAGAAACTGACGGTTAACTCCGTACGAAAGGTAGAAGAGGCTAATGCCAATTTTATGGATAATACCAAATCCAATCTGCAGCTGCAAAAGGGAGACACAATAACGCCGCTTTATAAAGAAACCGATCTGGAAGATGGTTCTGAAAGTTCAGTAAGGGGTAAATCCGTAAAAATTAAAAGCAACACATCCTACGAGATGAAAGTTCTCCCGAAGGGATATTATCTTGGTACGGTAGTGATCACTGATCCGCGCGGAGACAGCTACTACAGTGCGGTTGTAGGTGCTGATATTGAAAACGGTGGTGTTATCGGATGGAAGACGGATGACCGCTTCAGAGGATCTAATTATTGATAGTGATAGCAAGGAGAAAAATATGAACATCTTTTAGACGGAGAAGTACCTACCTGCATAGCATTCAGTGAAAGGGGACACTTTAAGAATTATATGGGAAAATACAATGCTGAAAACACTATAGAAGTGAATGGTGTATGCCTGCATTATGCAGAAGAAGGTTCCGGCAGACCTATAATTCTCGTGCATGGTAACGGAGAGAGCCACGATCTGTTTGATATTCTTATCGGACAGCTTGTAGGAGCGGGTTACCATGTCTACGCTCCGGATTCAAGGGGGCATGGAGCCAACAAGCCTCTGAAAGAGTACCACTATGTCGATATGGCAGAGGACATGTATCAGTTTATACAGGCATTGGATCTTAATAAACCTGTATTTTACGGATTCAGTGACGGTGGTATAATAGGCCTTCTTTTAGAAATTAATCACCCAGGAACGTTGGATATACTTGCTGTAAGCGGTGCAAATCTATCTCCGGCAGGATTAAAGGAAGATTTTATCGAAAAGTATACGGAGTTCAACAAACAGTCGCCAGATCCTTTGATTACGCTTATGCTGACAGAACCTGATATAGATCCAAGGCAGCTTGAGGATATAAGTATTCCCGTATTGGTTACAGCCGGGGAGAATGATCTGATACTTCCGCAAGAAACAAAACTCATTGCAGATCACCTGAAATATGCAACACTTATGGTGCTTAGCGGTGAAGAGCATGGAAGTTATATTGAAAACAGCGATAAAATTGGGAAATTGCTCATAGACTTCCTTAAGTCG
>JAEEHY010000288.1 GCA_016281085.1 Lachnospiraceae bacterium | reverse complement strand
TCTCAGCCTGTATACATCGTTGTTCTTTACCGTGGTCTGGTTATAATCATCAATATTGTAAGTGTCCATACGCTCGGGATCCTGATCTCTGACACCCGAAACATAACTCATTTTATTGAGGTCAGATGTGGAGAAATTCTGCACCATTGTGTACAGCTTGGTCTCATTTTCCTTAAAAGTCAGGGACTCCCCTGTCCTGTATCCGGTAAATACTGTTCTTCCTGCGTAATCGGCATTTCCTGATGCATATATCTGTTCCTTAAGAGCCTTAAGATTCTCAAGAATGTTCTTACGGTCCTCAGCAGTATTGTCATCGGAAGCACCCTGAGTCAGATTACTCTGTACACTCTCAAGTACCGACTGTGTCTGCGTAAGAGCTGTCTGTGTGATCTCCATCCATGCCTCTGCATCGGGAATGTTCTTATTGTAGTATTGGTTGATCTCATTGATATTGTTGTTAAGTCGCAGCGCCCTTATTGCAACGATAGGATCATCAGAAGGTCTTGTGATCTTCTGTCCCGAAGCAACCATTGTATTGTATTTATCATTGATTTCCTTATTAACGAGGATATTGTTTTTTGTATTGTTGTTGATAATTCCGTTTGTGATTCTCATAATGGTTCCTCCTATATAATATGTATTGCCCCCTCCGTTGTCGGCGGCCAGTCGTCGGAACCATCCTGAATTATGCTTCGCATAATGGTTCCTCCTATACACCGGTCTGATTGATCAGCTTATCATATATCTCCTGGAACACCGAGATCATCTTCGCTGACAGATTGTACGCCTCCTGGAACTTAACAAGGTTGAGAGCCTCCTCATCATTGTCAACACCCGAAACCGACATTCTCTGATTGTTGATCGAGTCGGTTATGTTCTTATAGTTCTTGGCAAATGTTGTTGCATTATTGGCATTAAGAGCCGCATCTCCGATAATACACTCAAGAAATTCCTTGGAGGAACAGCCCCTGAACGACATCTTGCTCTTGTTGCTCTGAACTTCCATCATTTCTCTCAGGATATCCTGCTGATCCTGTCCCTGATCGGGATCGGAATTTGTAAGGAACTTGGAAACATCGTTCATCATGTTCTTATTGACTATGAAGTTCGATGCAGTAAGCTGATAGTAAGTATCATCCTCGGAACTGAAGTTCCTGTTATCCCCGTCAAAATCCCACATTCCGGAGCCGGTTATCGATCTTCCGCCAAAGAGTACTTCTGCATTGTGTCCGTCAGCATCCTTGGCCGACTGCTCTATTGAATTCATGACATTGGCGAATTCCCTTACCCACTCATTCATCTGTTCCTGATAATAAGGGATACCCTGATACTGTACCGACTTACCGATCTGCGCTGTTTTCTGGACAAGCTGAGTTGCATTGTCGTCTACCGTAAATGTATATTCCTGTGCATCCGCATCATATGACCAGTCGGTATAATGCAGTTCCTTATTGGTTACCGTGATTATACCCTCGGCATCAAGAGTTGCCTTATTTATGTCTCTCATGTAGTCATATTCAGCCGCCACCACCATCTTCGAGGTATTTGTGGCACTGTCATAAACCGCACTCTTAACCATTCCATGGAAATACTCTTCATTGTTTCCGTCTCTTACTTCCACAAGACCCTTGAGAGTTCCGTTTAAGTTCCTGCCATACAGGTTGAATTCGAGTCCGTTAGACCATTCAACATCAAACAGACCTTCGGCATCGGACTGATTGATCTTGTAATCTCTGGGAACACATGACAGAGTGTTGTATCTGTATCCGTTTACAAGCTCCTGTCCACCTGCTATACGTACGATAAAGCGGTTGGTTCCCGATTCAATGTTTCCGCCTTCCTCTGTGTATATAGGCTGTTCCTGTATCTCTACATCCACGATCCTGCTGATCTTATCCAGAATAAGAGCACGCTTGTCACGAAGCTCGTTGGCAGTTATGCCGTTTATCTCGATCGCATTGATCTGCTTATTCGCCGATGCAAGCTCTGCTGCCAGTGTATTGAGGTTGTCTACCTGGTTCTTGATCTCAAGGTTTGCATCCTCCTGAAGCTTTGTTAAGTTAGTGGACATCTGATGGAAATACTCACCGAGATTGCCTGCAAGGTAGAGGAACTGACTCTTGTTTGCCGTATTACCCGGGCTCTTGTATACCTCATCAAGTCCTGAGAACATCTGGGAAAATATGGTTCCAAATCCTGCCACGGAATCTGTTTCCGTGAAATAATCCTCTATCTGCTTAACGTAATTCTCCCTTACTTCATAGCTTCCCCGTGTAGCATTGGAATTCCAGTACTTGAGATCATAGAATTCATTACGTATCTGCTCTATTGCCTTGGCTTCAACACCTGCTCCCGCCATACCATAGGTCTGAAAGGTTCTGAGAGCCTGTCCCGCCTCCTGTACAACCTGCTGCCTCGAGTAACCCTCCGTCTCCACGTTGGCTATATTATTGGCTGTAGTCGTCAGCCATGCATGAGATGCCTGCAAGCCTGTGTATGCTATATTTAATCCGAAGAATTGTGATGCCATAGGTTACCTCCCGTATCCTCTAACTGAGCCTGTTGATCAAATGCTCAAGCATATCGTTTACTGCATTTATGAACCGGCTTGATGCGTTGTAGGCGTTCTGGAACTTGATCATGTTGCTTAACTCCTCGCTTGAGTTAACTCCCATTATCTGCTGTCTTGAGTCATCAAGCGAATCTACCGTAAGTGCCTGTGCATCCGAAAAGCTCTTGTATACATCTCCCGAATTGGCTGCCATGCTGACAAGATCTGTGTAGTACTCCTTGTAACTGCTTATCTTTGTTACATTGGGATTTAAGATAAGTGAAAAGTCACTGAACGCCTTCGTAAGGCCGTCTGCCTTATCCTGGTCCACACTACCGTCTGCCTTAAGCAATCCCGAATCGGGATATCCGAGTAAGGTAGGCTGCTTAATAAGTTCGGGATTTATCTTAAGGTTTGATAACGTATACATTGATGATACGTTCATCGGACTTCTGGAAATATCTTCCTCAACATATTTATACTGTCCGCCGTCCTCTACATATCTCTCTGTTCCGAGCCTTACAAAAAGTTCCTTCGGAAGATCGTTCACGTTATCATATGTCGGTATACCGCCGGCATCTATAGTACTTTTCTCACCTGTCAGGATATTGTTTATATCTGTTACCATCTTATGAACCAGCTGATCCAGTTCACCCATCGCGTTCATGACTATGGAATTGGCTGTAGCCATCTTGCCTGTAGCGCCCTTGTTATACAGATCCACTGTTTCACCCGTCACAGGATCCGTATATTCGCTTGATACATCCGAATAATTGGCTCTTCTGTCACCCCTTGCAAGAACCATGGATTTAAGCTGTCCTATGTTGGTATTCTTGGCTGTGGATATCTCCTGGCTGCAGTCAAATACCGGCTGGTCATCTGCCCACGGCCAGGTAGGGGTATAGAAATCGGTTGCCTGATCCTTGGTGTAACCCATATAAAACGGCTGGTTTTTGCTGCGGGCTACAAAGGTTTCTCCTTCAATCCTTACTTCAACAACTCCATCCGAATTAACCGTGTAATCATATTGAACATATTTGGCAAGCTCATCCATAAGGTAGTTTCTCTGATCCCTCATGTCATTGGCTGTCTCTGAGCTTAATTCGACAGTCAGGATACTATGATTGAGCTTACACAGCTTATCACCTATCTCGTTTATATTGTCGACCATATCCTTTATACGGACATTGAGATTGTCCTGGTAATTGGCCAGTCCGTCATACACCGACCCCGCCCTGTCAAGGAACTGGTTACATACATTTATGAACTGACCCTGCGTTACAGAACTGGCCGGATCCTTCTGAAGCTCCTCTACTGCAGTCCACAGAACATCAAGAGTGTCCTGGAAGGCTGCTCCGTTCATCTCACCGAGAAGAGTTTCCAGCTCGCTCGTTGTTTCATAACATGTATCATAAAAGGAACCTCTTCCGACTTCCTTTCTGTAAGCAAGATCGAGGAAATAGTCCCTTACCTGACGTATCTTACTGAATTCAACGCCAAGTCCTGCCTGCTGCGGACCTACTGCCGCAGTTGAAGCCGCATAATTGTATTTGCGGTCTCCCAACAGAACCTGCTGTCTTACATATCCTTTTGTCTCTACATTGGATAAATTGTGCGCTGTGGCGTTTAGCGCGTTTTGACTTGTTTGTAAACCTGACGATCCAACATGGATGCTTCCCATTAGATTCATACTATCACCTCGGTCGCAAGTAAGGTAAGCCTTACTGTTTAGCGTCAAAGCCTCCCGATGAACCTCCCAGCATAGAACCTGTGTTCATTGCACCCCTTGAGTAATTGGCTGTCTCGGGAGCCTGTCTCATTGAAGTTACTATACTAAGATCGAAATTCACCATTTCGAGAGCATGCTTAATGAGTTCCGCATTATTCTCATTTACCTGTCTTAACTGCTTAACTGTCGACGACAGCTTATCATGAACATCTGACAGGCGCTTCCTCTCGACGGGCTGGTTTGACATCAACTCTATTAACGTTGTCAATTGTAGTTCCTCAACGTCCTTGTTGATTACCTCTGCGATATCCTTGGTAACAGTCTCACGTTTGGTTTCCAGGCCGGTGATCCTGCTCACAATGATCTGCTCTTCGTCCGTGATCTTTTCGAGTTCTGCGATCTTATTATTAACGATTATGGGAGTCTTCTTCTGTGATATGGTAAGCAGCTGCTCAAATTCCTTAACTTCGTGTTCAAGACAATCAATCAGTTCTTCCATTAAGCTAGCCACTTACTCTTCCCTCACATTCTGTCCGTATTTCCGAAATCGTTAACTGTTCCTAATGTCCTTAGACTTGTTATTCTTATGCACCTGATACTGTTAAGTACCTAATGTTATTACACTTGATGTAATCAGTACGTGAGATGTTTCTCATCTGATGTGATCTTTTAAGCTCCATATGCCTGTATAAGCTTGCTTGCAAAATCATCCGTACTTACATCATACGTTCCGTTATTAACCCTTGCCTTTATCGGGGCTGTCAGATTTTCCCTGATATCAGGTGCATTGCTGACTGCCTGCTTCAGTGTCTGGATATCCTTGCCGAGGCTGGATATCTGAACCTGATCTGTACGGCTTACCGTATTGGTCTTAGCCGGAGCATAGGTCTTCTTCGGTGCATATATCTGTCCTATCTGGTTATATGCCTCAATACGCATAGTCTCAACTCCTTCTTTAATTAACGCTTTTGTTTAGCTGTTATATCTGTAAGCTTTTTTTGTTTACACTAATGTTATCGACTTAATTCCGTTTTACTTAACCCCTTTTTTTGTTTTTTATCTTTGCCTATTTACTGTATTTGCAAATCACTTAACAGGCATTCGTACATCTTTTCCTGCTTCGCAGGGATGTACTCATTTCTGTTAGGTCCCTGTTTTGGCATGAGGTGGCTCCGAAGGAGACAGAGTCCTTATGCCGGTTCATAGTTTTCATAATCTGCTTTACACTATCCTTCGCAGGTACATAAAAAGAGAAACACATGGATTTATCATGCAAGCATGAAATCCATGTATTCCTCTTTTTATAGAATAGCGAATTTCATCAGAAATTCGGTATTCGTACTCGACCAGGCTCTGCTGAAAGCAGAGACGTGTCATGCGGAACGCATGATTTCTGAATGCATTTCCTTTTTGCATTCAGAAAGTCATAATTTGCAAATAGTAACACTATATCACAAAAACTGGAACAAACAGAACACTGCATAAATACTGAGCAATGTTATTCCCTGCCATCTGTGCAGCTTTCCTCCTATGATCGCAGGTATCGTCAGTATCAGCATAACCAATGCACATACAGGCATATCCACTACAAGCGAAGCGTTAACCGGACTGCCGGCAAGGCTCACTGTCTTACCGGAAGGAAGCCCGAACGGTGACAGTGTTATTGACAGTCCTGAAACAAGAACCAGATTAAACAGATTGGCTCCGCATACATTTCCCAGAGACAGAGCACCGTGTCCCTTTGCCAGAGAAGTTATGGCTGTTACCAGCTCGGGAAGCGATGTTCCGAGAGCAACAAAGGTAAGTGCTATAACCGATTCCGGCACACCCATTGCAGCTGCTATAAGAGTTCCGTTATCAACGAGCAGATCAGCTCCCTCTGCTATAAAAACAGCACCTATTATCAGTAATACAATATCCTTCCATAACGGTTTTTCTTCACTGTTTTTATCTTTCTGTATATTTTCGTTGGCGCCGGCATTTCCTCTCTTTGCACCTACACTCCCTGCAAGCTTCATCTCAGTCAGCGCCTGTCTTATAAGGATAAACATATATACTGCAAATATACAGAGCAGTATCAGTCCGAGAGGTCTTTCAAACGATCCCCTGATATAAGCACCGATGGCATATATAATAAGTGCTGCAAAGAAGAATGCTACCGGAATACGCAATGCCTTTTTATCTACCTTACCCGGTTTTACGGCAACGGTAATGGCAGCGATCAATGCGGTATTGCATATGATCGAACCAAGCGCATTTCCGTATGCAATTTCACCGTGTCCCGAGAGCGCACTGTTTGCCGATACCATCACCTCGGGAAGTGTTGTTCCTATGGATACAACCGTCGCTCCTATAAGCAGTTCCGGTACATGAAACCGCTCCGCTATACCTGTAGCTCCGTCAACAAACCAGTCACCGCCTTTGATCAGAAGCGCAAGTCCCACAATAAACAATAATACAGGTACTATCATAATATTTACTCCTCATACTTATGTTTTTATCTATATCTCATCTGTATTCGTTAAAGTACCGGCCGGATAATTAAACCCGCAGACCATGATAATAATCTATCACAGTATGCGGGTTTATTCAAACTGTATTACAATCCTTTGTCTTAAATCTCAATATTAAGCAAACCGTTTTGTTCCGTTTGCCTATTCACTACGATTTAAGCCTTGCCGTCTGATCCGAGTACGTTCTTGATCTTATGAGCAACCATGTCCTTAACAGCCTGACGAGCGGGCTTCAAGTACTGACGGGGATCGAAATGATCCGGATGCTCAGCAAAGTACTTCCTGATATTACCTGTCATTGCAAGACGGATATCAGAGGCGAGGTTGATCTTACATACAGCAAGCTTGGCTGCCTGACGAAG
>JAEEHY010000287.1 GCA_016281085.1 Lachnospiraceae bacterium | reverse complement strand
TCCGCCTTCTATATCTTCCACAACTTCAAATCCAAGTCCGCATTTATTGCCTTCGATCATATTGCTGTAACCAATACAGCTTGTGCAGTCTCTACGTTTGCTCTTTGCCATCTGTCTTTACCCTTCGCATATATCTATCTGATCCATCTGCGTACAGAATCCGGTTCATATCCGTTGTCTCCGCCATCACCTTCACATGCGACTATCTTGAATCCGTTTTCATCACACCAGTCTTTCAGATAAGACTCCAGTTCAAAATCTTCAACTACCGGCGGGTAATAGTCATCGCATGTACAGTGATCCTCAAACTCGCAATCCAGATATCCTTTTAAGTCTCTCTCATAAATCTTTCCGATATCTTCTGTTTTCATGAACGGGTTCTTTTTTAAAGATTGCGAGAGTTTATCATTTATCACCAGGGCTTTTGTTGGCTTTATAACTATGTCGGCAGCATAATAGCAGTCAACACCCCCGCCGCTTGTCTTCCACGTGGCAGATCCCTCCCACTTTACAGACAGTTCCTCTTTCCGGAATTCTTCGAGTCCGGCCTTGTCCTTTCCCTTCCATTCATCTTCATTCTCCCGCGAATGGAGCGAAAGCACTATATCAGCCAGCGTATCTGCCATCTTTTTGTTAAAGCAGCAGTCCTTCTGTATGAGTATTGAAAGGAATGCAGGATCATTCTCGGGCTTTACCAGATCCGGGAGTCCGCTTGCAAACAGCATCAGCAATGCGCCTGCCGTCTTTCTGTCCGTAGCTTTGGATCTCAGAAGTTCCTTGTATGCTTCATACGGTTCTGACGACAGATATCCAGGACCGTTTTCATCGATCAGTTCTTTTAGTTTTTCTGCCACCCCTGCCATTGGTTTTGACCCCATCCTTTTTCTCTTTTGTTCCTCCATCAAGGAATGCAAGCACTTCATCGTATGTCTTATCGCTCTTCATGATCGCCTTGACCAGCTCATCACGTTTTAATGCATCCCTCTTATCCAGCAGGTCGCTGAGTGCTGCTATCGCTGCATCATACTGCTTCTTGGTCCTGCTCACCTGTTCCTGTGCTCTCTCGATCTTATGCTCCAGTGCCTCCATGTTTGTCCTTGCCATCACGCCTCTCCTTTCTGTTCCCCGGTGTTTAGTATCCTGCTTATCTCTTCTGCCCGGTATTTTACATTTGCATCGGTTAGTCCAAATGCTTTAAGGATCGTTTTCTGTGTGGCCGTGACTGCATGATCCAGCCGGTATATCCCATCAAGCTGTCTTGCCATCTCGATCTTGTCAAGTTCCCGTATGGCTGCAGGCACTGTCATATAATTCGGTTTCTTCGCCATTTCCTTCATGGCATCCTTAAGATAATTATACATACGGTTCCGTATGATGAGCGCTACGAACTCTATAAATATCTTTGAATCGGCAGATTCATCAGATCCCGTCCGCAGGCAATGGTTTCCAAGGAATGTTTTGTCAGTAAGGAACAGCTTTTCCGAAGCATCCCTTCCTTTATACAGTTCCAGGGCTTCCTTCGCTGTCATCTTATCAGATGTTATGATGACAAAATAGCCGCAGAGCTTCAGCTCCAGTTCTATGACTGCCATCTTCTCTTCGAAGAACACAAACTTCTTTGTTTTCTGTTCTTTATCTTTTTTCTCTTCTTTACCTTTTCCTCCCGTTCTCCTCACTGCCTTTTCATCATAATGCAGTTCAAAGTATGTCTCCATCCCCGGTCCGAATTCCTTGAACTGGTTGATGTGGCTTCTAAGGAATGATGTGAGCTGGTTTATCTTTTTTTCTACCTCTGCTCTCTCATGGGCTTCGAGATCACTGCTGTGATACAGATGGATATACCTCTGCTTATTATCCGTCGAAAACAGCTTGCGTACTATTGTTTTCCCATATATCTGGTACTCCGGTATATTGCATGACCTGCTGGTCTCGAAAGTCCCCTTGTTATCAAGGATCCACTTCTGCACAAGATCTGCCTTGCCCTTGAGCATCATGACAAAACTGTATTCATTTTCCTCTAGATAATAGATGTTCTCCTTGCTGAAATATCCCCTGTCGAGCACAAAGCCTATTTTTTTATATCCATACCCCTTTGCCTTATCAATAGTGCACTGCAGCTGTGACATGTCATTTATGCTACCAGGATACAGTTCATAGAATAGCGGCTCCCGGTTCCTTGTATCATATGCTATCGCATAATTGAATATATTGGTTTCCCCGTTGTCCTTGGAATGCCCTTTCTCAACTATTCTCAGATCCCCTGCTTCACAATGTTTTGATGTGGAATCGTAGGATATGTATATCTTTTCCCTATGGTTTCTCTTTGCATTCCAGTCATTCTGAAAAGCTACACCCACTTCCTCATCCATTGTCTTCAGGAAGCTGCTCACTTTTGAATCACTGTATATCCTCATCCCTTCTGTAAACAGAGGGTGGCTGTATGCGTAAGTGGGATAATGCTGCGCCTGGTTATCTTCTTCTATGATAGAATAAGCTGCAAGATCAAGCAGCAGCCCTACATCTTTATCCGGAAGGTACATGCCAAGCATCTCCGGCATGCCATAATCCATTATTATCTTTCTTATGACGATCCAGGTACCTATCCTTATTCCGCAGCTGCGGGCTGATCTGTCCCTTTCTTCCGGGAGTTCAGTGTCCGGAAAGAATTTGAGGAAGTTTTCGTTCGGCTGCATCATCCCGCTGTCTGCATCCATTATCTTCCCTATCGTTTTCCTGCTGACTGTCGTATATTTCTTTTCCGGTATATATACACGGTCACTTTCATACTCAACGTATGTCGTACCGCCTTTGGTACGAAATGTGATCTTTCCCCTTGCTTCAGGGACCCTTACTACTGCATCCAGATACATGTGATATCCCCTCTCATGTTTAGTCGGAATTCCTACTAAATATAGCATATCACATTTTCTTCCGTACTGCAACCTCAAAATCGCAAGAAAGCCCAGTTTTATGGGCTTTCTGTTCCTTATCTTTGCTACTATTTTTTAGTGGGAAACCCTTTTAGTCGGAAATCCCAAGGAAGTTAAGGATGTCATTGTTTCATCAAGGCCTCCACATAACCCAGGAGCCTTGCCTGTGTTCCTTTGTCCATTGAATTGAATGCTGTTATCAGGAAACCGCTGTCCGTATCCGCATCGATCGCATACCAGTCAGCTGGATTCCCCCTCACTCCTTCCGGTTCTATCCCGGAAAGTAGCCATTCAACAGGAACATTCAGCACCTTGCAGATGACCATGATCTTATCAGCCGTAGGGTTGGTCCTTTTCTTTCTCCAGTCACTGACTGTGCTCTGGGCGATCCCGGTTTTCTCCGAGAACTCCTTCTGTGTCATATTCAGTTCGTCCAACTTATCAAATATCCTGTCCCGGATCGTCATTTCAGAATCCTTCTTTTATCTGTCGTCCTACTGATCAGCTCAGGATAGCCTTGGCTTTTTTCTCCGCTTCTTCCCTTGTAAGTGTAGGATCCTGTTTCATATAGTTCTGGGTGACTCTTTCCAACGTATCTATCTTTTCCTGATCGATCCCCTGCTGTATCCCCTGCTGTATCCCCTGTATTATTCCTTGTGATACACCGTTATCATATATAGCCTGACCCATTCCTGGCATCTTCTGCACCTCCTCTTTTAACTCCGGGTTTGCACTTACCGGAGTATATTTATCTATCTCCTCTATATCAGCTTCATATATGCTTCTTAAGTATCTGAACAGCGGTTCCGTAATCTCCTTTTTCTCACCGCGCCTTATCATTACAACTTCCATGAGGTCATAATCCTCGCGCGGTTCGTCTGAAACACCTATATAATCTTCCCTTGCAATATAATACCGTGTTGCCGTGTTATGTATCTTTTCTGGCACTCCTTCATTCACGATCCATATGCTCACTACCTTCTCTATATCGGCATAATTTGTCTGGTTCGTTATACGGCCTAGCTGCTCACTTATTTCCCTTGCAGCGTAGTATATTCCCCTCTTTATCAGCGGATAACTCCGCCCATCCTTTAACACCGGGCGGTATCTGTTCTGAAATTCAAGATCTATATGGAGAACTACTAACAGATCACCCGATGAGAGTTTGGGATTCTTAACGTTGAACTTAAGATCATAACGTATCACCTTCTCCGTCATCGAACTCTGCTCCGTATCAAGAGCTGTTATTGTGGACGGCAGGTCAGATACCGGTGTGTCTCCGCTGATAGAGTCCGCGTCTATAAGCTTCATGATAGATTCAACAGACTCATCCTTCAGTTCCTCTACTGCATATTTAAGGAGCGGTGCCAGTATCTCACGGTTCTTCCATATCTTCTTGGCTGCTTCATCATATTTGGTCCCCATCTCTCCTGCGGACATGATATCCTGCCTTGATTCTTCCCTCATTTAACCTCGGTGTCTCCTCGCATAACTTCAATTATATTATACTACTGTGGCTTGCATCTAACAATATTTCAAATTATCCTATAATGCGGATTATATATCCAAAAATAATAGCTGTCAATGCTTTTCTGGCAGCTATCATACATTTTCCTTCAACTATTCGTTAAATACCTTCTACGATAACAGATACGCTGTGCGTTTACAATTTGTTCATATTTTTGAACTGATGTTCACTGTTTCTTAACCGGGTCAGGTACCAATGTGCTATATCTTCCACAACTTCAAATCCAAGTCCGCATTTATTGCCTTCGATCATATTGCTGTAACCAATACAGCTTGTGCAGTCTCTACGTTTGCTCTTTGCCATCTGTCTTTACCCTTCGCATATATCTATCTGATCCAT
>JAEEHY010000286.1 GCA_016281085.1 Lachnospiraceae bacterium | reverse complement strand
TCCGATGACAAGATGTACTCAATGAAGGTACTCAGGGATAAATACAGGAGAGATTGATCGGTGTAGGATATGGAAATACAGATAAAATGTACCAACTGCATACATTGTGAAACGGCATATTATCAGGATGACAATATGTGTTTTCCGCAGCGCTTTTCCTCTTCCGATCCGCGCAGTGTTTCGGACAATATAGCATGCAAATTCTACGTGGAGGCGGAAAGAGAGAGAACCCGCGCGGGACTATACGGTATTATGATCCATGAGGTATGGAATGAGGAGGAAGGTCACTACGAGGAAGACCGCCCTCCGATGATCTTTTAAAGTCACGGGGACAGGTTTCTTGACTCACCCGCGACTCTAAACAGTTATAAATACGACTGTCGATATGTGTGATATGTCTCATGTCGGCAGTCTTTTTTAATAAATTTTTTAAGATATCCTTCCCGTGTGGTATACTTGACAAAAATATGTAAAGTGATAATAATATTATATATATATATACGTGACAAAAAAGAAATACTATCTTAGAAAGGAGATAAGTAGTAATGAACAAGTTGACTTTGGAAAAAGCATTACTGGCCGGCGTAGTTGTGGCTATGATCGTAGTAAAGGGTACAGTTTTAAGTGGAGTTGAAGTTGAAGCCAGGGCTTCCAAGTATGGTCCTGTACCGGTTGAACCGGTTCAACCGAGGCAGATGACGGAAGAGGAAAAAGAAGCAGCGGAGGAGAGATCGTCAAATGACCGTGCAAGGATTCTTGCTGCAGAGCATGAAGCAGGTATGGCAAACGGAACGGCTGGAGAGGCTTTGGCACCTGAAGTTAATGGTAGGCGCTCCACGGTGAAAGGATGTTATAATACACGTAAATCCGGAATGTCTTTTTCTGTTAATGAAAAAGGGGAAGACGGGTGGAGAAATATAACGTACAACCTTGTTGATTTTGCTGTTGGTCTTGGTCCTAACGAAGAAAACTACGCATATATTATGGATTCACAGTGCGGAGATGCTGCTAAAGCGGTTCTTAATGCTGAGGCTGTGAGTCACGGATATCCTGCCGGTGGTCCTGTCATTGACATAAATATTGGTAAGAAAACTGAAGCAGGAACAATAACATATCCGTCTGAATTCAATAATAATGGTGTAATAGGAGTTAGTTATAAACTCCCCTCCGGCTATCTTATGCCCGGATATGAACCGGCATTTATTTGTTTATTGCCTGATGGGTCGACAGAGATAGTTCCTAATATGTCTTTTGATTTTAATGTATCAAATAGAGAAACAGGTTTATTATTTGTAGACCATCCTGAGGGAGTCTATATGCTCACCCAGGTTCCGGTAGGTAGTCTTAAATTATTACATGACGCTAAGTTCCAGAAAGGGTTATCTTTTTCCTTTTATTGTAACAGCCAATTTTAATGATTGAATAATCTTGATCAATACATAATTTGCATAAAAGGCGGGCAGTCTCGTAAGCGGGATTGCCTGCTTTTAGGTAAATCTATTATGAATGAAAAATTATCCACCACAAAAAAACGGACAATACAATATTTCCTGATTTCTGCCGTGATAACGAGCATCTTAACGATAGTTTCCGTTATTAAAGCTCAGGGTATATTTTTTCCGACAGATGAATTCGGATACTGGAGTAATGCCGCATCTATACTGGGAATAGACTGGTCGAATGTAACGGCCGGTATGAGCAGTTACGCTCCCGGATACAGCCTTTTGCTTGTTCCCATAATGGCTCTTGGCAAAAATCCGGTTGTTATGTATATGGCAGCGCTTATACTCAACGGATTACTGCTGCTTCTAAGCACATTTCTGTTTATGAGACTTATCACAATCATCTATGGTGAGCCCGGGATATGGGTAATACCGTGCTTTTTATTTCCTGCATATCTTGTATATATGAGCTACACTATATCAGAAGTCCTTCTTTATGCTCTTTTCCTTGAACTGTGCTGCGTGATGGCAAGGATATCCGGTGGTGAAAGAAAAGTATTGCTTATATGCTGCGGTGTGCTTGTAGCGGCTCTTATGGTTTCAGTGCATTACAGAACTGTCGGGATACTGGTCGTTTATGTTTTCGTATGTTTTTTGAGCAGCCGGGGAAGAAATGTTTCCGGAAAAAAGAGCATGATGATCTCGGCCATTGTACTCTGTTTTTTGTTTGCGGCTATGGTATTTTACAGTCGCACAGGAGGAAGTATAGGCAATAAGGATTATGATCCTGCGTTCTTTTCTGATCTTATACTGGGTGCAGCCGGAAAGATATTCTATACAGGCGCTGCCACCTTCGGAACAGGGCTCATTGGTTTGGCTGAAGTGTACAGAAGGCGCAAAGAGCCTTTTGGTTTGTTTATTTTATTGTCGTTTGTGTATATGGTCATACTTGGATCATTCTACTTTTGCGGGGGAACACGAATGGATCAGCCGGTATACGGAAGATATGAAGAAATGTTTCTCCCTCTTCTTATGTATTTTGGCATAAGGAATATGTCGGACAGAAATAAAAGGCCGGAAAGGGAAGAAGGAAAAGCGCTGACACGTGCGATGATCTTTATGGGGATCACAGCGCTTATGCTTACCCTGTATATAACTTATCTTGGAAAAAACGAATATGTTGCTGATTTTGTCAACGGTATTGACTGGATGTTCGGGATGGGAATGCCAAAGGTGTCAACAGTTTACATAACACCGTTTGTGATAACATCGGTAATGCTGGTTCTCCTGGATAAAGCATTACAGAAAGAAAAATTGAGAGAAGTTTGTGCTGCTTGTTTTTCCTGTATATTTATTGTATCTGCTGTCTTTCTTTTATATAAGCATGTCTGGCGTTATCAGGATGCAGATGCTGCAGACAGGATGCTGGCAGAGAGAGCAGAAGCTTTTTTTGATGATGGCCGGGAGTTGATATTTCTTAACTCACCTTATAATGATTATGTAAACCTATTGCAGTTCTGGTTCAAAGATAAGCGCATTAATATTATAGAGGGTCTGTCTCCGGAAGCGTTTCAAACTCCGGAGAATGCGGTTGTTATCACTTATGCTGATTACGAGTGTGATGATCAGCTTAGCGAACGGTATGATGACTGCATGTCGTCTGTTCATTTCAGAATGTATTCCAACATAACAAATTGACTCATCTCGTGCTATATTCAAAGGACACCGGATTTGGTATAATACTTTAAGGTAACTAATCAGTTCAGATATTGAAAATGAAGTTATACAGATTGCAAGATCAGATAAATATAAATGTAAGACAAAAGAACCGTCCCTGTGTCTTCAGGGTGTGTTTGAGGGAATGTGTAGGATATGGAAATTCAGATAAAATGTACCAACTGCATACATTGTGAAACGGCATATTATCAGGACGACAATATGTGTGTTCCGCAGCGCTTCTCATCTTCCGATCCGCGCAGTGTTTCGGACAATATAGCATGTAAATACTACGTGGAGGCGGAAAGAGAGCGAACCAGGGCGGGACTTTACGGTATTATTAGTTACAAATTGGTAAAGGAGGATTCGGAATGGGATCCGAAGTGTCCAGGACATAACATGCGGAATCGAGTTGAGGTTTAAAACGCGTGTTGAACAATACAGGAGGAAATATGAGAGAAATAACACTTGGAAGTACAGGGATAAAAGTACCTCAGAATGGATTTGGAGCATTGCCGATACAGCGTGTGGGCATGGAGGAAGCAGTTAAGATACTGCGAAAGGCATATGACGGAGGAATGAGGTTCTTCGATACGGCGAGGGCATACAGTGACAGTGAAGTAAAGCTTGGAGAGGCATTCGGTAACGGATATATAAACCGGGAGGAAATATTTATCGCGAGCAAGACCACGTCTACAACCCCGGAGGGATTCCTGAAGGATCTTGAAACCACGCTTAACAATTTAAAGACCGATTATCTGGACATATATCAGTTCCATCTTATGGGCAGATGTTTTAAGCCCGGGGATGGTACCGGAATGTATGAATGCATGCTTGAAGCAAAAGCACAGGGAAAGATAAGGCATATAGGCGGAACTGCCCACAAGATTGGAATAGCAAGGGAGCTTGCCGAATCGGGACTGTACGAAACTGTCCAGTACCCCATCAGTTATCTTGCCGATGAGCAGGAGATCGAACTGATAAAGCTGTGCGTTAAGAACAATGTCGGAGTTATCTGTATGAAGGGTCTTGCGGGTGGTCTTATAACCAATTCAAGGGCTGCCATGGCCTTCGTGGGTCAGTTCGACGGGACGGTTCCCATCTGGGGTATACAGAAAGAAAGTGAGCTTGATGAATGGCTTTCGTATATGGAAGATACACCAAAGATGGATGATGAGATAAGATCATTTATTGATTCCGAAAGAAAAGAGCTTGGTGGTGAGTTCTGCCGCGGATGCGGTTACTGTATGCCGTGTACGGTGGGTATACAGATCAATCAGTGTAACAGGATGAGCCTTATGCTAAGGCGTTCACCCAGTGCAGGATGGCTCGGCGAGCACTGGCAGAAAGAAATGGCAAGGATTGAGGAGTGCATATCCTGCGGAGCCTGCCTTCCGAAATGTCCGTATGAGCTTGATATACCAAGGCTGCTTAAGAAAAACCTTGAGGATTACCGTGAGGTTCTTGCCGGTAACCGTAACGTATGACACAAAGAGAACAGATGGAAGGAGTCAGCGCTCCGAATGACATTTCAAATCTGTCAATAATGGTAACTGTTCAGAACAGGAAAGCAAAAGACAGGAGGCGGTTCAAACGCGTCTCCTGTCTTTAATGGTAGTTGTGGGATCTGCTAAGCGTCGGCTGTGTTCACGTATTTATCCGGCTCGTTAACCTGTACATTCACGCCGTCACCTGACAGATTGATGTTCCGGTTAACCTTTGCATCATAGGTTCCTGCACGCATTATTTCGGTAAAGTCAACCCCGGTAGCTTCACTCATTGTATCAAATACCTGCTTCATGACTATAGGCATGTTGCCGGATATCTGACTTGCTCCGTTAGCACCGTCACCGGTACCGTAAATATTGATCTTGTCGATCTGTGAGAGAGGCTTGGCAATTTCTGCGGCCATCTGGGGCATGATCTTGATCATCATTTCGGCCATTGCCGCACCATTGTATTTCCTGTATGCCTCGGCCTTCTTCTCCATGGCTTCGGCCTCCGCAAGACCCTTGGCCTTGATCGCTTCTGCTTCCGCAAGACCTTTTGCAGCAATACCTGCGGCTTCCGCATCATATTTTGCCTTGATACCTGCGGCCTCCTGCTCGGCAGCATACTTCTGGGCTTCTGCCTGTGCCTTCTTTGCTTCGGCATCCTTTTCCTGTTCGTATTTTTCTGCTTCGGCGTTCTTCTGACGTTTTACAAGCTCAGCTTCAGCAGCCTTCTCAGCCCTGTATTTCTCAGCATCGGCCTGCTTCTCTATCTGGGCCGCGAGTTCCTGCTGCTTAACGCTTACTTCGCGCTGTTTGAGCTCGGCTTCGCGTTCTGCCTTGGCGATCTGCGCATTTACGGTAGCCGTCTGGATCGATTTCTCCTGTTCCTGTTTCTGGATCTCGTAAGCAGCATCTGCCTCGGCATTCTTGGTATCCGCTTCCTTTTTAAGTTCAGCCTGCTTGATTGCAAGAGCATTGTTCTTCTCGGCTATTTCGGTCTGTGCAAGAACACGCGCATCATTGGCTGCCTTGTCGGCTTCGGCCTTGGCGATGGCGACATCACGGTCTGCCTGAGCCTTGGCAATAGCGGCGTCTTTCTTGATCTTGGCCGTATTGTCCATACCGAGATCACTTATGAGACCGTTCTCATCGGTTACATTCTGGATGTTGCATGAAAGGATCTCGATACCCAGCTTGTTCATATCCCTCGAAGCCTTCTCCATAACCTGATCGGAGAATGAATCACGGTCGGTATTGATCGTCTTAAGCGCCAGCGTACCGATTATCTCACGCATGTTACCCTGCAGTGAATCCTTAAGATCCTCGGTGATCTGTTCCGAAGTCTTGTTAAGGAAGTTCTTGGCCGCGAGCTGAATGGCATCCGCATCCGTTCCTATCCTGACTTTGGCTACGGCGTCCACATTAACGTTGATAAAATCATTCGTCGGCACTGACTGTTCGGTTTTAATATCTACCGTCATCTGTCCAAGATACAGACGGTCAACCCTCTCGAGGAAGGGTATCTTGATGCCGGCGCGGCCGATGAGGATACGGGGTTTGGCGCGCAGACCGGATATTATAAACGCTTTATCCGGCGGCGCCTTGACATATCCGGCGGCAACAACGATTACAAGAAGAATGATTATTGCGGTAATTACAAATGATGATGCTGACATAATGTTCTCCTTTCGTGAAGGATGATAATTCATCCTTTTGTTTATGCTGGATACATTCTAACATGTCAGAAGGATAGTTGCATTATCTATATCAGCAAATTGAGAATATATATTTTTCTTTTACGGAAGAATACGGTATAATCTATATTGTTCGTGAACGGCCGGATGACGTTCCCGACACACGGAAATGGTATAAACAGAAATCCGTAGAACACGATAATGGTCGAAAGGCAGTATATATATGAATAGAAAACAGGCTCTATTATTCCTGATAATTGCTATAACATCTGTTATAATATGCGGATGTACAGATAAGAAGGCTGCAAATAAAGGCAGCACGGATCCACAGTCCTCGGTCTCGGAGCAGGGCGCAGGATCTTCGCAGGAATTGGGAGACGCACAGGGCGCAGGATCTTCACAGGGTGACGGATCCGCACGTGCCCCGGTTGATACCGAATTCAACATAGTGTATATGCAGATATCCCAGACAGAAGCGATGCGGATGATGGAAGAGGAAGAAAATGTCCTGATACTTGATGTCCGTACACAGGATGAATATAATGAGGGGCACATCCCGGGTGCCATATGTATTCCCAATGAGGAAATAACGGGTACCGAACCTTCGGATGCGATAAGGGAAATGCTTCCGGATATGGATCAGACCATCCTTGTTTACTGCAGGACCGGCAGAAGGAGTAAGGAAGCGGCGGATAAGCTGGGCCGGATGGGCTATACAAACATATACGAATTCGGCGGCATCACAGAGTGGAAGGGCGATGTGGTATCGGAACGGCCCACAGAACCTCTCGATAAGTATAAGGAACTGCTTGAGATAAATCCTTATGTCGCCGGATGGCTTAAGATTGACGATACGGTTATAGATGCACCTGTAGTATATACGCCCGGAAGTCAGAATTACTTCCTTCACAGAGCGATCGATGGAAGCGATTCCTCATCCGGTACTCTTTTTATTGCGATAAACTGGCAGGAGGGATTTAACAATACCCTGATCTACGGTCATAATATGAAGAATGGGACTGCCTTTGGTTCGCTGTCGAAGTTCAAGAAAGAAGAATACGGACGCAGCCATCATACCCTGCATTTCGATACGCTGTACGAGGAGCGTGAATATGAACTGTATGGTGTGTTCTATTCACAGATCGATGAGGATGAGCTCGAAACCGAGGAGGACAGGGCCGAGGCCGATGCGCAGATAAACGAGGCCGCTATCGATGAAAAAGCTGAAGAAGGTCAGATCGTTGAGCCTGAGGAGCTTACCCTGAATGATATAGACTTATGGGAGGATTTCGGAGATCTCGATATCTGGCGTCCTGAGAAGGATAACGACAGAGGGCGGTTCAGGTATTATTACTATAATGATCTGTCTGACAGGGATGACTGGGAATATTTTGCAAGGAATGTTAAGGAGAGATCCGTGTACGATATGGGGATCGATGCGGAATGGGGTGATGAATTCGTGACCCTCTCAACCTGCAGCTACCATGTACACAACGGCCGGTTCGTAGTAGTAGGTATCAGGAAAGCAAACTGACTGCTCTGCACGGACATAAAGTCCCGGCAGGTTCCCAAAACGGTCAAGGCATCAATCTTTAGGGTCATAGGCAACAGCCAAGTGACGTATCCTTGATGTATAGCCTCTTCGTTGTCAGGGAATTTTACCACAAACCCTCCTACGAGAGTTTAGCATGGACGGATCCAGTCGAACCCGGTTAAGATCAACAGTTACGGTTTATCCGAAATCCTTCAATCCAAAGGATGAGAGATTGCAGGTTTTTTCCTTTAATCCAGCAATACAGGTACTTTGATAACTTAAGAACAACGGAAAATACTCAAAGCACATGGTCCGGTCAACAGTAGTTTCATCTTTGGCTGCCCATAAGAGAAAAGCACTATACAGATCTCTTTGGACTAAATGTTCTCCGATCATCTTTGACCTTGAAGATAACGAAGAACTTTGATGATCCCCTATAACATGATCGTATTGGGATGCCTTAAACTTCCATGTATCAACATAATTAACGGATTTATTGATATACCGGAGTTTTCTTTCAAGGATGGACAAAAATTTAGCCGGTGCATGCTTCGAAAGACTCTTGCCAAAGCGTTTTTTGGAAGCATATCTTCCTGTTTTTGTTGTTTTGGTTTCCTTCGCCCGAAGCTGCAGGGCTTTGTAGTCCATTTTTTCGGTAGTGATATCCGAACCGTGTTCCTCCAGTATCCGGTTGGCGAAGATCTCTTCGGACTGTTTGACCGTAGCGGCATTCCGGCGGCGCAGGGTTTTCAACTTCATTTGGGTTGTTTTATAGATTTTGGATCTTACCCACTTCTTACGACGCTTTTTAACGGTCCCGTCAGGATCATAGTTATCCGGGTTAGTCGCCCTTCTCGACCTGTCAAGCTTTCGCTGGAGTCTGGATACCTGTTTTTCTATATCTGCCCGTTCAGGAGCAAGCTCAGTTAAAATACATCCGTTTTCAGAGAAGACAGCTTCGGATGAAGTCCCCTGGTCAAGACCAACCCGGCCATCTTTGAACGGATGTTTTTTGGGAGGGGTACCTTCCAGGATAAGCTCAAGATAATAATGATAGCTTTTTCCCATAGCCATTCGTTTGATACGGCAGTATTTGACACGATGTGTTAAAGCTTCGACCTCGTATCGATCATGCTTATCAAAGGCCGGCTGGATAATAAGCTTATTCCACTTGAGTTTACCGTCAGCAAACCGTATCCCGGTAGAATTGGTCTTTCCCTCAAGAGAGTACAGGGAGTCCAGTTTTTGATAATGAACCTTCTTTCCCTTTTTAAAGAGGACAGCGTTCGTACTTTCCCATACACGTGTAGCGATCTTTTGGGCAGTGAAGCTGTCGATATATTTAACGTACCGGTGTTGCTGAACAGAGATCCAGTCATGGAACTGGTATTCTGAAAGACCGTATTTAAGGCGTATACGGGATAACTCTTCACCTAAAACATTCCGATTATGTTTGGATATAGGATCATCCTTCCCTTTAAGAGAGAGGTATTCATGTAGAGCTTTACGGTATTCCTTGTCCCGGCGCATAGCATTCAAAGCTTTATTGACATGCGAAACCAACCGGTTCGTCATCAAAAAAGCGATAAAGAAACGGTCGTTTAAGACCTTGACATCCTTAAGAGATGTATTTAGTTTCAGGGCAAGCGAAAAGCTTGGCGTTTTGGTTCTCTTCATGGGTCAGACGTTTTTCTGGTTTTCTATATATTTTTTCACGGTTTCCAGGGATACCGAACCGACAGATGCCACAAAACAGCTTCTCGTCCATAAATTAGGAAGTCTGGATCTTAACTGAGGAAACTCTTTTTTTAACAAGGATGCTGATTCACGCTTTAAGTCTTTGATACATTGCATGATCCCATATCTTGGATTACAGTCTATCAAAAGATGGACGTGATCCGGCATAACCTCAAGGCCGGTTATTTCGAAGTGATGACGTTTTGCAGTTTCGACAAGGATCTGCTTCAGCCTTTCATCAATACCATCAGTTAATACCTTCCTGCGGTATTTAGGACAGAAGATGACGTGGTATTTACAACTATAAACAAGATGTTCAGAAGTATGATATTTGCTGTTGTTCTTAAAGGATATCATGTTAGAATTATATCATAAAATCTATCGAAAGTCAAACTTGTGTTCGGGAAAAGAATCCGGGTCGCAAAGTCGCTATCATCCGCACTGGCACGAGGCACTGGCGGCTTTCTCGCTCAGCATTTTGTAAAGAAATATCGTCAACTCGGTAAATAATAGTAGACGAAATAATGAGGGAGTATAAATGGGAAAATTATCGCAAATTGTTAAGGATTACAGGAAGCTGCGGCTGTTACTGATGCTTGGCCCCCTTATCCTGAGTCCGGTATTGTGTATATTGTTTGCCGTTATCCGGTTTGATTTTGATTTTGTATTCGGGGGAATAATGGTCTTTCCATGCCTTATCTATCCGATTGAGCTGCCCCTCATCAATCTTATAGCTCTTATAAGGGCAATAAGGCATCCGCAGAAGCAGATGCGGGGGATGGATGAAGCTAAGCTCTACGGAAGTATGGATCTGTTCACGATCATAACAGGCGGACTGATAACCCTGTTTTATGCGACGATTATCGAAATAAACCGTGTGGATTTCACTGCGGAATGGAATGTGCAGCTGCACAATACCGAGGTTCATCAGCCTGTATGGACCGGTGCCATTGTAACGGTTTCCGCGTTGCTGGTCATCGGAGTGATCGGATATCTTGTGCTTAATGCAATGGATATGAGCAGGACACCGCCGCTTCTGTCAGTGCTTTGTATCGGAGCCATGTATCTTGGGGTGAGTCAGTTGATCGTCTTCATAATACAGATAATGAAGTTTACACCTCATGAGGGACTTTGTTATAACAATCATGATATTCCCGCACTGGTCATGTTTCCCTTGACAGTGCTGCCGCTATGCTGCATCAGCATGGTCGCGAGACTGATCATCAGAAAGATTTATGAATGGAATGCTGATGAGAGTCATAATGACGGAAGATATGACGACAACGGTTTTATTAACGGAATCAACCGCGTGTTGTCGCATGCGTCAACCTGGCCTGTGGCGGCTGTTATAGCTGCCCTGCCGCTTCTTGGAGTGTTACTGGCTGTTCTTGCATTATTCGGACAGCGTCCCGACAATATTATAAAAGCCTGGACGGAAACCGCGCAGTGGAATCTGTCAAGACAGACTGCACCTCCCAATGTTATGTATGATGAGCATTATCTCTGTACCGTGGCTGCAGGAGGACATGAGAAGCTGGTCAGGCCTGTCAGGATGGGTTTAAGGCACGGACACAGGATAGTGGTAAACCGCCAGCTCCTGATAGCGAATGCCTTCGAGCAGATACTGGAAGAGAAGACACCCCGCTTCCACAAGGCCGTCAGAAGCTTCTATGATACCCACGGCTATCCCATAGCACGACACATTAAGACCAAGGCGGCTGCGGATATCGTGTATATAATCATGAAACCATTGGAATGGATATTCCTTATCGTGTTATATCTTGTCGATCCCCGTCCCGAGGACAGGATCGCAGTCCAATATATGAAATGAAGGAGTTAATAATGCCGTATTTATATGAAACCCATTTACATACATCTGAAGCTTCAAGATGCGGGCATTCCGAGGGACCGGAGTATCTTGAGGGATATAAGGAACTGGGATATGATGGGATATTTGTGACGGATCATTTCTATCTCGGCAATACCTGTATAGACAGAGAACTGCCATGGGACGAATGGGTTGATGGTTATTGTGCCGGTTATTACAATACACTTGAAGCTGCGAAGTCCGTAGGTATAAAGGTATTCTTCGGATGGGAGAGTACCTATGGTACAGGCGAGGATTTTCTTATATATGGTCTTTCTCCCGAATGGCTGCATTCCCATCCGGAGATAATCAAGCTTACTCAGGAGCAGCAGTATGAGCTTGTGCACAGCGAAGGCGGTCTGGTTATTCAGGCACACCCTTTCAGGGAAAGGGGATATATGAGGGAAATAGTATTACATCCGCACCATTGTGATGCATGGGAAGTTGCTAACAGCGGTAATGAACCCTATATGGACAGGCTGGCTTATGAATATGCACGAACACACAATGTCAGTATGACCTGCGGTTCCGATATACACAACGTTAATGCACTGACCGAAGATAAGGTATTTGCGATGGAGACTGATGAACCCATAGAGTCAGAGATGGATTATGTAAGGATAATCCTCTCCGGTAAGGGCTTCAGAGCGCGTTTCCCCAAGGAACGTATGGACTGTGAGTTAAGAAGGCCTGAGCTTCCGATTTATTGGCGCTGAAGGGAAGGTATTTAAAATTTCCGGCCGGTCTGAATAGTTAAATATGTTGCAATAAAAAAATCCGGGTGATATACTACGAAGGTGAAAACAGGGGAGCCGGCTGCAGTCGGCTGAGAGGAGATACAGAATCTCGACCCGTAACCTGATTTGGATAATGCCAACGTAGGGAGATAACGGAGATATTAAGGACGTACCCTCGTGGTATGTCCTTTTGTGATATGAGGGTAACTATTCAGAACTAACCATTCAGAACTAACTATTCAGAACAGGCTCAAAATACTACGTATTTTTCGCTGTTTTGGATTCATCCAATACATATATTTATAAAATATGCCCCTTACAAGCAAGCTTGACGGTTCATATTTTAAAATAT